>JAGLDH010000083.1 GCA_023145835.1 Methylococcales bacterium | reverse complement strand
TTTTGTGCGAAGTTGAAACCGGACGAACCCTGGCCTTCAATTAAGTCGCCCGAGTAGAATGAGCCTTTGGATAAGGACGTCCAAAGGTGATATGGAGCGAGGATGGCGCGTTTGATGGCTCAGATTTATAATGGCTGGGTGCGCAGTTCGCGGCTTCCAGTAGCGTATTAATTTCAGCGATGGATACTTCATCACTGTTAAATTGCGGCGGAAAGGTGGAGCGTCTATTTTTAATGTTTTCTAAAATCATATTCTATTTTCCTGCATTCTGATTTTAAGCAATCTTTTCACTACCACAGAAAACCTCTTCAACATTGACATAAACTGCCGCAAAAGGTGTGACTTCTGGCTTTTTAATCTGAACCCAGTCAACAACAGAGTGATATTGCTCGCCTGTAGAATAAACTGTCACTGTTCCTTTGACTTGGTAGGATTTTTTAGTCTCAGTATCCAAAACAACAAATGAAAGTTTTGAGTTATTCTCTAGGTTTTCTCTTGTTTTACTAAATTTAGTATCAGCAATAACAAGGGTTTCATCATCTTTATATTTTAAGTAGCTTACATAGATAACATTAGCAACAGCATTCTTATCTGCTGTTGCCACACAGACGTTTGCCGCTTTATCAATTGCTGCTTTTACTTCTTCGGGTAATTTTGCCATGATAATCTCTCAGGTTTTAAAAAAACAGGTGTTATAAAGGATATAGTACACTATGGTCTTATGACATGTTAATCTCTTGGAAATATTAAATAGGCCAGAACATTATCTTGATATCTATAAAAGAGTATTACCTAGAATTAGGTTGATTTTTATAATGAGCTAGTACCAAATACATCCTATCACCTATCCTTAAGCAAAGCTTAATTTATAATGATGGAGTCGATAAACTCATGAAAATTTATTGTGCAGGTGGTGGGCTATCTTTTTGATTGTTTACTTTAAGGCGTACGAGCGAATTAATAGAGGTACCCTTAACTTGTTTGTTGATAAACTGGTACTGAAAGTTTTAGTGATTTTGCTTTATTAAGGGAACCAGTCAAAGCATAACCCATTTCACCATTGATCCAGTAAAGTATGCTAGTTCCTTCTTGTTGACTGACAAGGCGGAGTATTGATTTATTGTTATTCCAACTTCCTCCAATTAATAGATGATTGTTTTTTGATAAATTAGGGGCTTTTAATGTTAGTTTATAGTTGTTTGGACAACCAGCTGACCAAATGTTTTTTTCTAAAGCTGAAACTTCCACGGGGTGGTGTTTTTCGGATAAAAAAATTATATGAGCAAAGGAAGCCGGTTATACCAAATGAATACCTTAGCTATCAATAGATTGAGCTAACATGAGTTGGAGAGGATGGGCATTCCAGCCAATGATACCACCTAAGAATAACCAAGTTACCATTAAGGGCACCTCTATTAATTGATGAATGAAAAATTGAGTCCAAAACATCCAATCTCTGCGTTGAAATCCTTCGCAATAGCCTGCTATTACGTGCGAATATCGCCTTGATCTTGAATATTTTGGTTCTCAATTTTCTCATCCACAATTAATAGAGATATCCTTAAAAGAATTTCCCTTTGATCAGGTGGAAGCTCAGAAATTGCCATCTGCAAGTCTCTGATTCCTAGTTTAGAGATGGATGTATCTGAAATTGATTGATTAATTATTTCGGGTAACTCTACAAAGCTCGGCTCGTTATTGACTCTTCTAATTTGATTTATGTAAATATTATGCATAATGGTAAATAACCAAGCACGTAAATCAGTTCCTTCCACTGATGAGATCTGCTCAATGCTCGCCCTAGACAACCTTGTACCAAGTCGTCAGCTGCAGCACGACAACCTAGAAATAAAGAGTGGGCATAGCGACGTAATCAAGGAATATATTTTACGACGCATTGCTCTATATCAGACACAGCGTTACTCACAGTTATTTTTTGTTATCAATAAAAACGGCGGGTGATGTAAACACATAGTCTTTATCTGCTACCGGGGTGTGGCAAGCGGCACATTGCTGAGCAAAATTGGCACTTTCTCCCCAAGGTTTAAGATCTTTCCCTTTCCAGCGAGCAAACCCCCAGCCGTGAGTTGTCTCATATTTTTTAGAATCTTTGATCATGAATTCAGCCTGTAAAAACTCGCCTGGTACTATTGCAGCAGGCCAGTTTTCATCAGTGCGTTGCTTCCAGACAACTTTGGCTAAAATAGATCCTTCAGGCCAGGGCTTAATTTTTCCAGCTCTGGCAGCCTTAACAGCGGTATCATTACCTAAAATAGTACGTAAAGAATTGTTATCAGTACGATGCGATATTCCAATAGTTTGCCATTGCTTATATCCAGCAGGAAACTCAATACCGTTAAGAGTTGGAGCTACTGTTTTTTTCTGTTCTGCATGACTGACTCCACTGACTAGGACAGAATAAGTAAAAAGACAGGTTAACCATTTTTTTTTCATAATATTCCTCTCAATAATTAATAAATTTGTGTTTGTTGTGTAGGCTAACAACTGGCAATGTAAAATATTCCATAAAAACTAAAATTATTTTTATTTTGGAATAAATTATCATTTTATGTGTTGGTTTTATTGACATTAAATTTATTTAAAAAGTTAGGTTTGTTTAAAACTGTTAATAAATTAAGCTGTGAATTTAGTATAGATTACATTTTTTTACTAATATTGATTTTATTAATAGCAATTATTAATGGTATGAATAATAATGAAAAAAATGTTGCTTCATGCGCAACTGAGAGGATGATGAATTAAAATCTATCAACATTTGATGAAAACCTTTCTAACTGTGGTGATACATGTAATTTTTAATGAGTGATTTAATAAGGTTATGGGACAAGAAATTGCTTTTTCAGAGTTTGATCAGAGTGACTTTGCTAACTATTATCAAAAACTTAAGCGAGAAACAGAATTGCTTAAAAAATTGATCGATCAAAATGGGTGCTCAACATGTTCAGCTGTTGCCGGGTTTGAAATTGAAGCCTGGATAGTCGATCAACAGATGCGACCTAGTCCTATCAATCACTATTTTCTTTCGACTTTACAAAACCCTTTAGTTGTAGAAGAGCTTGCTAAATTTAATATTGAACTAAACAGTACGCCTATATCATTAAAAGGTAACGTGTTTAGTAGGATGCACAAACAATTACAAACAACGTGGGGTCATGCAGACCAGCATGCTGCTTCATTACAAAAACATCTGATAATGATTGGAACCTTACCTACATTGAGCCCTGATGATTTAAATTTAACTAATATGTCTGATTTGAATCGTTACCGCGCTTTAAATGAACAAATTTTGCAGTCCCGTGGTAAACCAATTAACCTCGATATTATAGGGTTTGAGCATTTAAAACTAGATCATTATGATGTGATGCTTGAGTCAGCAGCTACTTCACTACAGATTCATACTCAAGTTCCATTGGATATTGCGCATCATTATTACAATGCATCAATTATTGCCTCTGCTCCTATGGCGGCTCTGTGTGCAAATGCTCCTTTTTTATTTGGTAAAACGCTGTGGCATGAATCGCGTATTCCTCTTTTTGAACAGGCAATAGAAACGGGCGGGTATAATGGGGCTGCACAAGGGCCGATTAAACGAGTCAGTTTTGGGACTGATTATGCTCGTGAATCTATTTTTGAATGCTTTACTGAAAACCTCGATCATTTTCCTGTCTTATTGCCTGTTGATCTGGGTTCTGCATCAGAAGCATTTGAATATTTAAAATTACATAATGGCACTATTTGGCGATGGAATAGGCCTCTAATAGGTTTTGATGAAGAGGGTACCCCTCATATTAGAATTGAACATAGAGTACCTTCAGCGGGACCAACAACTATTGATTCAATGGCTAATATTGCATTTTTTTTCGGTATAGCAAAAAACTTATGTGATGAATTAATGCACAAGAAAATAGCATTACCTTTTTCTCAGGCGAAAGATAATTTTTATCAAGCTGCTCGATATGGTTTGGACAGCCATATTATATGGATAGACGGAAATAAACATCGGTTACATAGTTTGCTAGAAAAAGAACTTATCCCCAAAGCTATTTTGGGATTAGGATCTTTAGGTGTAGAAAAATTTGAGATAGATGATTTTTTAACAATTATTTCACAACGTCTTAATAACAAGCAGAATGGTACTATTTGGCAACAAAAGTATCTAGAAGCTCACATGCAGCCGGCACAACAAAATTTTACAATGATGATGCAAACTTATTTGAAAAATCAGCAATCTGGTAACCCTGTAAGTGAATGGTGTATTGATTAATGACGCGTGTTAAACAGCTTAACTACTTACCTGTATCATTGTTAACAGCGATGCCAGAATCTTTACACAAGTTATTTCCAGATCCTACTCTCTTTCATTTGTCAGGCAAACATAAGGAACCGTTATTTGTTTCTGTTTTATTGCATGGTAATGAAACAACGGGGTTTCTTGGCTTACAAAAATTGTTATTAAAATATCAGAAACAGGAATTACCTCGTTCTTTATCATTTTATTTAGGTAATACATTGGCAGCCAACCAAGGGGTGAGGCGGCTTGATAAACAACCCGATTTTAACCGTATTTGGCCTGGTACAGAACTTCCTGAAACGAATGAAACACTAATGGCACAGGAAATTGTCGACATAATGGAGCAAAGAAATATCTTTGCCAGTATTGATGTTCATAACAATACGGGATTAAACCCTCAGTATGCTTGTGTGAATAAACTTGATAACCAATTCTTACAATTAGCTAATTTATTTGGCCGGTTAGTTGTCTATTTTACACGACCTATAGGGGTGCAATCGGGAGCATTTTCTAAACTATGTCCTTCTGTTACTTTGGAGTGTGGAAAACCAGGACATCAGTTTGGTGTTGATCATACTTTTGAGTATTTAAATAGTTGTTTACATCTTTCTAAATTATCTGACCAACCTGTTTTATCTCAGGATATTGATATTTATCATACAGTCGCTCAAGTTAAGATAAACAAAGGTATACAGTTTAGCTTTGATGTGCAAACTGAACTTGTTCTGGATAAAGATTTAGAACGAATGAATTTTACAGAAATTTCTGCAGGGACTGAGTTTGGTATTGTCAATCATAATGTCAGCATGCCTTTAATTGTAAAAAACTCTGAAGGTAATATCGTCACAGAAAAATTTTTCACAATGACCGAAAATAGATTAACAATCAAAAAAAACACGATGCCTTCAATGCTTACTTTGGATGAACGAGTTATTAGGCAAGATTGTTTATGCTATTTAATGGAAAAAGTTGACCTTTCTTTGTTTATAACATCACCATAACTTATAGGTATACTTCGCGCAGCCACAGATGAGGTAAATTGTTGACTGAGATATGTATTTAACTGATTTTATCGGGTCAAACCGACTGAAATTTAGTAGATCACTTTTTATAAAGTGCTCCAAATTAAGGGAGAAGATTGTTAATTGATTTGTTTCTTCTTCATATGCACTTGTAATTATTAGCCTACAACGGATGAGTAAAGAGCATCCACTCATTTGGTCAAGGACAAGAGCATTAGTCTTTTTTTACAATTGGCTATCAGTATATAGTTAGTACACATCTTATAGAGTCCCATGCATATTTCATTAGTTTCTTCATCAATAGAAAGCCGACATTGCTTTGATGCATTACAGAGCTTAAAGGGTGCCACTGTACAAAAGATGGCAACACTAAGAGATTTGATAAATAAGAATGTGATGACTGATCTTGTTTTTTTTGATGCTAAGCTTGGAAAAGAACGTATTTTTCAAGAGGTTCATTTATATCATCAAAATAATAAGCAGATAAAATGGATTGTGATTCATTCAAACGATGTTTATCTGTCTCTGCAATTTATACAGATAGGTGCATCAGGGATATTAACGGATCCTTGTGATAAAGAAAAACTTGAACATTCCATTCAATCTGTTTTAGAAGGCCTGATTTACTTAGATGAAAATTTAATCCAAATCTTGGCTTTTCGACAAATAAAAAAATTACTCCATCCCTTTGAGCAATTAACTGCTCGGGAGTTTGATGTGTTTTGTTTGCTCGCTGAAAACCATTCAATTCAAGCGCTTGCTGAAGCTTTATCAATTACTACAAAAACGGCTTTTAACTGCCAAACCCAATTAAGAAAGAAACTGAAAATAAAAAACAATAGTCAACTTATTGATTTGGCGAATAATTATAGTCTAATTATAAAAAATATAGAATAAATTCCCAAAAAATAGGAATTTTTCCTGTATTATATGTTGTTTTTATGAAGTAGGTCACAAAAATGAACAAAAAAATTATTATTAATAGCTCAATGGTTGTAATCCTAAGTTCTCTATTTACTGTCCAAGCAGCCGACCAAGGCATAGAGAATTGCGTTGCAGCAGCACAAAAACAAAAAACTGGTGAGTTCGTTACGCTTGAGAAACTTAATGTTTCTGGCAAAGCCGTCTATGAGATTGAGATTAAAGATGAAAATGGTTTTGAGTGGGAATTTATGTGTGATGCTAACTCAGGAAAAATCTTTGAAACTGAATCAGAGGTTAGTTCTGCTAATAGCTTAGCATTTAAAAGTAAGATGGTTGTGACAGAAGAAGATGCCCGGGTAACGGCTTTAAAAGCTCACCCAGGTGTTATCCAAGAAGTAGAATATGAGATTGAAGAAAATGGTGATGCATCTTATGAATTTGATATTATTAACGCACTAGGCGTAGAAACAAAAGTAGAAGTGGATGCTGCGACAGGAAAAATCATTGAAGTTGCCATTGAAGAATGGGAGATAGGTGTAGAAGCAGACGAAAGAAGATAGATATCATCTGCCAATAAAATATAGGTGTGAATTATTCACACCTATTTATACCAACCTTATGGCTTTACCACAAGCCCCCAAGGATAGCGACCTACAGCAATAGATTTAGTCACTTCCATCTTGTTCAAATCAATAATAGACATATCGTTACTCACACCATTAGTTGTATAAACCCGTTTTTGATCAGGTGAAAAAGCTAAATTCCAAACACGTTGACCCACCAAAAAATATTTTTCTACGGTTAATTTTTTCACATTAATCAAAGCGACTCTATTCGCTGGGCCTAAAGCGACTAGTGCCCACTGTTTGTTATTGTCAATCACCACACCGACTGGTTGGATTTTGTCACTTGTGACACCTGTGATTTCAAAGTGGATTGTTTTGATTTTTTTACGGGTTGCAACATCTAAAATAGTGAGCGTTCCCCCCATTTCTGAGGTGACCCACAATTGTTTGCTATCAGAAGTAAAGCTGAGCCCTCTTGGGCGGGGATCAACCAGTGTATTATCTTCAACTGCCAGCGTTTTACTGTTAATCCAATGAACCATGTTAGTTGCCTCAGAGGCACTTGCTATCCATTTGTCATCAGGGCTAACCGTGATGGGCTCAGGTTCTACTCCGACAGGGATTTGCTTAATTGCTTTTGCTTGATTAATATCAATCACGGTGACCAAACTATCATCTTCATTAGACACATAGAGTTGATTCCCGCTTGAATTCATAGCAAATGTCTCAGGATCTTTACCTGATGGTAATGTGCCTATTGGTTTTAAACTATCAATATCAATAACCTGAATAGTATTGTCATCACTAGTTGCAACATAAAGTTGTTGTTGGTTTTTACTGAGTACAATGCCACGAGGACGAAGACCGATAGGAACTGTTTTTAAAAGTTTACCCGCGATTGGGTCGACAACTGCAATGGCATTGTCTTTTTCTAAAGAAACAAACACTGTTTCTGAAAAAACCTGATAACTGAATAATAACAAGCTGGTCGCTATAATCTGTTTCATGATATATCCTGTGCAGAAAAATAATCATTAAGATAGCATTTTTCATAGTATGACTGGGACAGTCATCTCAAATAAGGAAATTTTCCCAATGAGTTTACGTTACCAAATTAGCCTTAGGATTTTATTGATTTCATTGTGCATATTTTTTATAGGTGGTTCGATTAGTATATGGCAAGCACGAAAAGCTGTTAGTAAAGAAGTCGATTCTTCTATCAATTTAGCATTACAACTTATAAAAATAGGTATTGGTACCACCAAAATACATAAAACAGACTGGTTGTTTCGGTTAAGTAGTTTAGAGCAAACTCGACATTTAAAAATACAAATTAAAAAAACGTCAGGTGAAATAGTTGATATCACACACCAACAACCCCAAAGCAATAAAATAGATGAAACCCCGCCTGTTTGGTTTGTTAATTTAGTGATGAGTGAATACCCTAAGGTAGAGTATCAAATTGAGACTTTTAATAGTAATAGTCTGACACTGCTTATTCAGGCTGATCCAATGGATGAAATAGATGAGGTGTGGGATGAGAGTATTTCATTTTTATCCACATTATTACTTTTGGTTTTACTGACTTTTCTGTCTGTCCATCTAGTATTTGATAAAACATTATCAGCAATTCATTCTATTGTTGGGCATCTTAAGGGGGTGGGAACGGGAGAGTATCAAAAAAAATTACCCAGTTTTTCAACACAAGAATATGATTCTATAGCCTCAGCCATTAACCATATGACGGACGTATTAGATAAAACGCAACAACAAAACCGAGCATTAACTCAACATTCTCTTGAAATTCAAGAGGAAGAAAGACGACGTTTGTCTCAAGAATTACATGATGAGTTTGGGCAGTCACTGACAGCTATTAAGGTCATGGCAGTGACAGCGGCTCATGAAAAATCAGATACTAAAAAAATAACCGGGTCTATTGTTGAAATTTGTGATCATTTAATGACGGTTGTGCGCACAATGATGAAACAGCTTCACCCATTGATATTAACCGAACTTGGATTAAAAGCAACACTGGAAGATATGGTGAATCAATGGGAAAACAGAAATGCTCCAATTTCTTTTACTTTACATTGTGATGATGGAGTGGACATGCTTGACCGAACCATTGTGATACAGGTTTTTAGAGTTATTCAAGAAAGCCTGACGAACATTATTCGTCATGCAGAAGCAAGTTGCGTGACAATAAAACTAGAAATTAAAGAAAACCCTAATGAGCTCGATTTATTGATAACAGATGATGGAAAAGGGTGTAACTTAAGCCAGATGACCACGGGGTTTGGGTTGTTAGGAATGGAAGAAAGAATAAAATTATTGGGCGGGTGCTTTAAAATACAGTCTCAAGTTAACCAAGGGATGCAAATTAACGTTAAAATTCCACTATGAGTAATAAAATAAAAGTTTTATTAGTTGATGACCATGCAGTAGTTAGAGCGGGGTTTAAATTATTATTAGCAACATCGCCTGATATTGAGGTGACCGCAGAAGCTGATCGTGGAGAGCAGGCGATACAATTATATCAGCAGTACTTACCCGATGTTATCGTTCTGGATTTGTCAATGCCTGGTATTGGTGGGTTAGAAACGATAAGGCGTATTGTACAGCGAGATAAAAATGTAAAAATTCTTGTATTTAGTGTCCATGACGAGCAAGTTTACGTTAATCGAGCTGTCAATGCGGGTGCAAAAGGATACATTACTAAAAATAGCGCGCCTGAAATATTGCCTGAGGCAATTAAATGCATTCAACAAGGGCAACAATATATCGAAAGTGGCTTACTTAAAGAAACAAAAAATCAAAATTTGGATCATGATTACCAGACAGTTATACAAACATTTTCTGCGCGAGAATTTGATGTTTTTAGACTGTTAGCGAAGGGACTAACGGCACATAAAATAGCCGATGAGTTGTGTTTAAGCTATAAAACAGTTGCAAATTATGCGACTCAAATTAAGAAAAAAATGCATGTATCCAGTATTGCTGAATTGGCGCATATTGCTGTTATGTTAGGAATAATGAGGCATTAATTATGAGTATTTTTAAATTTGTATGGGGCGCCTTGGTTCTGTGTAGGCTTATCTAAAAGGAGGGTGTGTAGGTAATGAAAATTTCCTATGCCAACCCGAGTGTTCTTCCCGTTACAAATGCTGATTTTTATTTGAAAATGGAGCCTTTTATTTAAAGGCTGATCATGAAACTAAGTACTCTATTTATTCTTACCTTATCATTAATACCATTCTGTACCCATGCACATGGTCCTACACCTAAAAAAGCAGATGAAAGTATTGTTATTAATGTTTCAATTAAAAAAGTGTGGGATGTTGTAAAAGAGTTTGACCAAATCTCTGACTGGCATCCTGATGTAAAATCTAGTAAAGGGGGGGGTAAAAATGAATCTGATAGTGTGCGCACGATGACATTATCAAATGATGGAGTTATAGAAGAAAGTTTGGATTATTATAGCGATAAGGATTATGAATATAATTATCGTTTAAAAGGGGAAAATGCCTCGGTATTTCCTGTCAGTTCACATACTTCATCCATTCAGTTAACTGCTGAAGGTGATAAAACGCTGGTTAAATGGAAAAGCCGTTTTTATCGTGGTGATACGGGTAATACACCCTCTGAAAAATTAAATGATGAATCTGCGATTAAAGCGATGAACGAGTTTGTTCAAAATGGCTTGAAAGGTTTAAAAGAGACGCTAGAATAGTATGTTTAAACCTTTATTAACCTTGCTGTTGTATGGGAAAATCACCTTAGCTTTAAGTAATCCATATTTTTATATCAATCAACAGCAGGGTGAAAGTATCAGTGTTTTTAATCGAACTGATTTAACCCTTAAAACTAAAGTTCCATCACTTGAAGGTCCTGCAGGTATTGCAATAAGTAATCGTGACCCATGGTTTGCTGTCACTTATCCAAACCAGGGAATGGTTAGTTTTTTTGATAGCAAAAAGCTGATTCCATTAGAGCATGTCGCTGTTGGAGGCAGTCCTTTTGGTGTCGTATTCGCAAATAAATTATTGTTTTATAGTGATTGGAATAGTAACTCTATCGGTGTTATTAATCCTGGAACAGGGCGTATAATTAAAAAAATTATAGTTGAAAAATCTCCTGCAGGCATAGCTACTGTTAACTGCGAATCTCAGGTTTGGGTAACTAATAGGAAGAGCGATAGTGTCTCTATTATTGATACTCATACCTTAAAGCTAATTAAAACCATTCAAGTAGGTAAAGCTCCCTATGCTATTGATACTGATAAACACTATGCTTATATAGCAAATGCTCAGAGTAATTCGTTGAGTGTAATCGATTTGGTAAGTTTATCCGAAATAAAACGCATTAAAACTGGAAGGATGCCCTATGGTGTTGCTGTAGATAAAAAACAGCATAAGGTTTATGTTAGCAATCAATTAGCAAATACGGTGAGTGTTATTGACTCTCGGACACATAAAATAATCAAAACATTACAAACTGGAGAGTATCCTGAAAATATAGCGGTTGATGAAAAAAATCAACGGCTATTGGTGTTGAATTGGTTTGATGGAGATATAAGTGTATTTGATAACCTGACTAATAAAGAAATAAAGCGAATTAAAGTAGCTGATGGCAGTAGGGCTTTTGGGGCATTTGTAGGAAAAGCATATGAGTGCTCAGAAAACTGAGTTCTATGATTGAAGGGTAAAAGCTATCGCTATACTTCGCGCAGTCACTGATGCGGTTTTCTATTGGTTGTTTTTTGCCGATAGACTGCGTTGCTGAAATATAGTTGCTTTGCTTGCTATGCGCCTATTTCAGTACCTTGCTATCAACAAAAATTAACTCGCGATAAAATCCGCATCTGTGACTGCGCGAAGTGTAATCATTTCTGTACGCTTTTGGAAAATCAAGTGATGATCAAAGTTGGCTATATTTTTGTACTGGTTTATAGGTAATAATATTTTATTTCCCCCCTGTAAAAAGTCAGTTGAACGAGGGTTATTGTGCTCTAGAATCAGTTTGTGCTAGTAACTGTGATCAACTGGTTTTTCAAGGATAGGGTGAAAAATTGATATGCATAAAACCTTTCACTCTAAACGGCAATCTAGTGAGAATGTAATTTAGTTAATAATTATCTGATTCTATCAGACCTTGTCGAGTTGCTAGCAAAGTAAACTCAGCGATGGTTTTAACCGCTAACTTATCTTTAATTGCCGTACTGTGATTGCACACAGTTTTATAACTCAAGTGCAGCTTCTTTGCTGCTTCATGTGAACTACTACCATTGGCAATTAAGCAAAATACATCAAATTCACGAGGTGAAAGTGATTTTATTTTAGACTCATCACTTTGTTCAGTGACCATGTTCATTGCTAATTGTTGTGCCATTTCGGCATCAATAAAGGTCTGACCTTGCGCGATTGAACAAACTGCAGTTACCAGTGTTTCTGGGATGCTGTTTTTTGTAATATAGCCTTTAGCACCTGATTTAATTGCACGTGTGGCATAAACTATTTCATTATGAATACTAAATACCAAAACCTTGCAAAGGGAATCACGGCTTATTAATCGTCTAATGCATTCTAATCCGCCCATGCCCGGCATTGATAAATCCATCACTACAACATCGACCCGATGTTGTATATATTGCTGGCAAGCTGTTTCCCCACAATCGGCTTCATAAATATCACCGATTTTGTCTGAAAAAGAGAGGTAGGTTTTATAGCCAGTTCTTACTACTGCGTGATCGTCAACAATTAAAACACTGATTTTGCTCATTGCTACTTTATTGTCACTCAAATTTTTTTATTATGTAATGAGAAAATTGTGAATGATATAGGAGGATTTCCTTTTTATTTCCTATAAATATGTGAGGAAAATTTCCTATATTTCGCTGTGTAATATTCATGCGCAATTCATCATTTCTTCCGTATCTCTTGATTAGTCAAAAAAATATACTAGCTGAAAGCATTTGTCGGGCATTTGTTACTTTGATCGGGTTGGCTATAACTTTTTTTAATAGCCATTTTTTATCGGCAAATGCTTTCTTTAAATAAAATTATCTGGAGGAATCATGCAAATTATAAAATTTGCTCGGAATGTGGGAACTGGTATTTTAGTTTCTAGTGCAATGTTGTCTGTGTCACAACAGACAAATGCCAATCAGAAGTTAGACTCTATCTCTAAACAGAATACTAACTGGGCAATGCAGACTAAAGACTATGGCTCTACTCACTTTAGTGAAATGTACCAAATAAACATCCAAAATGTACACAAATTAAAACCTGTTTGGTCATTTTCGACCGGTGTGCTTAACGGGCATGAGGGTGGTCCATTAGTGGTTGATGGCATTATGTATGTTCATTCCCCTTTTCCAAATAATATTTTTGCAATTGATCTCAATGAACCCGATAAAATTTTATGGGAATACAAACCGAAGCAAAACCCAGCCGCTCGTGCAGTCGCCTGTTGCGATGTTGTTAACAGAGGATTAGCATACGCTCCAGGTACAAAAGAATATCCATCAACTATTTTTCAAGATCAGCTAGATGGTCATTTAACAGCTATAGATGCCAGAACAGGTAAATTACTTTGGAAGATAGAAAATTCTGATATAGCGGTGGGGTCAACTTTAACTTCAGCTCCTTTTGTTGCCAAAGATTTAGTTATCGTTGGTAGTGCTGGTGCAGAGTTAGGTGTTCGCGGTTATGCAACTGCTTATAATATAAAAGACGGCTCACAAGTATGGCGTGTTTATGCAACGGGGCCAGATAAAGACATTGGAATTGGTGAAGGCTTTAATGAAGATAATCCACATTACGGACAATTTGATTTAGGAACCAAAACCTGGGAAGACGATGCCTGGAAAATTGGTGGCGGGACTAACTGGGGTTGGTATGCTTACGATACTGAGTTAGAAATGCTTTATTATGGCTCTGGCAATCCAGCTCCTTGGAATGAAACGATGCGTCCCGGAGATAATAAATGGACGATGACAATCTGGGGACGTGATGTTAATACAGGCAAAGCTAAATTTGGGTACCAGAAAACACCACATGACGAATGGGATTATGCGGGTGTGAACTACATGGGGCTGTCTGAGCAAATGGTTGATGGAAAAATGACTAAATTGCTGACACATCCAGATCGTAATGGATTGGTTTATACCTTAAACCGTGAAACGGGTGACTTAGTCAATGCATTCAAAATTGATGACACGGTAAACTGGGTTAAAAAAGTGGATCTGAAAACAGGACTTCCAATTCGTGACCCTGAATATTCAACACATATGGATCATGAAGCGAAAGGCATTTGTCCTTCTGCGATGGGTTATCACAACCAAGGAATTGAATCATACGATCCTAACAAGAAATTATTCTTTATGGGAACAAATCATATCTGTATGGACTGGGAACCATTTATGTTGCCATATCGAGCAGGGCAGTTCTTTGTCGGTGCAACGCTAAACATGTATCCAGGGCCTAAAGGTACTTTGGGGCAAGTGAAAGCGATGGATTCTGTCACGGGCGAATTCAAGTGGGAAATTGCTGAAAAATTTGCCGTCTGGGGTGGAACAATGGCAACTGCAGGTGACTTGGTTTTCTACGGCACACTAGATGGTTATATCAAAGCACTTAATTCTAAAAATGGTGAAGAACTTTGGAAGTTTAAACTACCTTCTGGAGTCATTGGTCATCCAATTACCTATAAGCATGATGGTAAGCAGTTTGTTGCTATTTACTACGGAGTAGGTGGCTGGCCCGGTGTAGGACTTGTGTTTGACTTACAAGATCCAACCGCTGGACTGGGTGCTGTAGGTGCCTTTAAGGAATTAGCGCATTATACCCAAATGGGGGGTGGTGTCATGGTTTTTGCACTTGATTAAATAGCAAATGGGGAGAGAGGTTTCCTCGTGATCATTTACATTGAAATCACGAATAAATCTCTCTCTTACTAACCATTCATTCTATTAAGGTAAAAACACAATGATACAAAAAATAAGATCGTTCTTTTTGTTAGGGGCATCATTGCTCTCAGGCTGTGCTGCTACGGCATCAAATAATGTCACTTTAGCCCCAACAGGAGAAGTCCTTAAAATTTGTTCAGCAGAAAATGAAATGCCTTATTCCAATAAAAATGGAGAAGGTTTTGAAAATAAACTAAGCAAATTATTAGGGCAAAAACTTAATCGTAAAATCAAGCATGTTTACTGGAAGGATCCTCGCTATTTCGTACGTGATTTTCTAGATAAAGGTTTATGTGACGTGGTAATTGGGGTAGATGCAGGAGATCCAAGAGTCCTCACTACAAAACCTTATTATCGATCAGCCTATACCTTTATTTCTCGAGAAGAAGATGATTTAGATTTAAAAAACTGGAACAGCGAGGTTTTACGATCAGTTAAGCGAATTGGGTTTATTCCTGGCACTCCCTCAGAAGTGATGATTCGTGCCATTGGTCGATACAGCGATATGTTTAACTACAACAAGGAACTGGTTGGTTTTAAATCTCGCCGTAATCAATATATTAAATATGACACAAGCAAATTAGTGAATGATGTCGCGAGTGGTAAAGCAGAAATTGCCGTTTTATGGGGGCCTTCAATAGCTCGATATGTTAAATCAGCTTCTACACCATTACAGATGACGATTGTACCTGATACTAGTACCCGAGCTGATGGTGAAAAAGTGGGTCAACATTATAGTACATCTATGGCCGTCCGTAAGGGTGACGCTAGCTTGTTGAAACAACTCAACGAATTTATTAATCAACAGCAATCAGAAATTAATGATGTTCTTGAAGAAGAAGGAATTCCCTTATTATCTGAAACAAAACTAACATTGCTGCTAAACAAAAGGACAATGAATGAAATTTAAAAAAATAGTAATAATGACGAGCGTGTTAGCAACTGTATTTTGTGGCACGACGACAGCTCAAGCAGATATTACTTTACGACATGCACTGAAAGGTGATGTTTTAGATATGAGCTTTGCAAAAAAAGGTGGGGATACTGATGCTTTTAAAGAGTTTATGAAAGAGGGTGATAATCCTTATAACACGGATGCTGCTGTAATTAAAGAAGGTAAAAGCCTCTATATGACAGGCTGTTCAGGTTGCCATGGGCATGAAGCAGAAGGAAAAATAGGTCCAGGGTTAGCGGATGACTATTGGACTTATCCTAGTATTGCAACTGACAAAGGGCTTTTTGAGGTTTTGTTTGGAGGAGCTAATGGGATGATGGGGCCTCAGTATGTCAATTTTAATACGGATGAAATGTTACAAATTATGGCATGGTTGCGTTCGATTTATACCGGTAAACCCAAAAAAGCAAAATGGCTGAAAAAATAACCGAGGATTTTTAAATGAAAAAAATATTACTAACATCTGCTGCATTATTAGCAGTATCGCTATCATTATCTGTTCAAGCGTATGATGGTACAAATTGTAAAGAGCCAGGGAATTGCTGGGAGCCAAAACCTGGCTATCCTGAAAAAGTGGCCGGGAGCAAATATGATCCTAAACATGATTCCAACGAACTTAATAAACAATCTCAGTCGATTACTGAGATGGAAGCGCGTAATAAAAAACGTTCAGACCATCTTAATAAAACCGGTGAGTTTGTTTATGACGTAGATGAGATTTAAGACACCTCATCTGGAAAGATGAAAGTTTTTCCTCCTTTAAGGTACTGATATTTATATATATAGATGTTAATCCCTTTCTGGAGCAGGTTAACTAACTGTTTCCAGTAAAGACTAATATTAAAACTAATCCCTCCTGCCCATTCCTCTTTGGGCTGGAGTTTTTTAGGATAATGAATTTGAATAATCAACTCAGTGAATGGCGTGACTTAGCCTTACAGTTTGAACAGCAAATTAATGACACTATACTAGGCCAGAATAAAGCGATAAGGCATTGTGTTATTTCTGTGTTTGCACGTGGACATGTGCTACTAGAAGGAAATGTTGGGGTAGGGAAGACCACCTTGCTTCGAGCTTTAGCCCAAGGGTTGGGTGGTGATTATCAACGTATTGAAGGCACGATTGATTTAATGCCAGCCGATTT
The DNA here is from genome assembly GCA_023145835.1 of Methylococcales bacterium. Lineage (GTDB taxonomy): Bacteria > Pseudomonadota > Gammaproteobacteria > Methylococcales > Methylomonadaceae > QPIN01. Next base: position 21,115 of record JAGLDH010000083.1, on the reverse strand, counting down.
GATTTATTACACCTATCTTGATAATCGAGGTAGACCTCAAGTGGATCCTGGCCCTTTATTAAAACAAGGTGAAAGATTAGCGACTTTCTTTTTTAATGAAATTAATCGTGCACGGCCTCAAGTACACTCGTTATTACTTAGAGTGATGGCTGAACGTAGTGTTAGTGCATTTAATCAAGACTACCAATTTCCTCATGTGCAAGTATTTGCAGATAGAAACCGCATAGAACGAGAAGAAACGTTTGAGTTGCCCGCTGCAGCACGGGATCGATTTATGATGGAAATTAATATAGATACACCAAAGGATGATGCGGATTTATCTGAACTGATTTTTAATCCTCGTTTTCATGATGTAGAAAAATTAATTGCAGACCTTACATCTGGAAAAATTGCTTATTATCAGTTAAATGAAATTGGAAAAGAAATACAAGAAAGTATTCAACCAAGCGCGAAATTACATGAGTATGCGCTAAATTTATGGAAAGCCACCCAAAGGCCTGCCGATTTTGGAATTATACTAAGTGATACGGAAATGAATCAGTTAGTACAAGCGGGTAGTAGTCCTAGAGGCATGAGTTTTTTAATTCGTGCCGCAAAAGTAAATGCTTGGTTGGAAGATAGAACCACTTTGCTACCTGAAGATTTGCAGGCTATTTTTCAAGTGACGATGGCACACAGAATTTTTTTAAATCCCGTTTATGAATATCGAAAGGATGAGTTAAAGCCAGAGTTGATTACTGGCATTCTTGAGGGTATTTCGGCACCTTGAAAGCATAGTTTTTACACTCTGTTTTGTATTTATGATAATGAGGAGAGGAAGATATGTTTTTTACTCCGAATTATTTATTGTTCTCGCGCTCTGCGTGATAACACATTTAAAGATACTCTGCGTCTCGTAACGCGGAGTGTCACCCACTGCATTCCCACGCAAAAAGTGAGAACGATAATAATAGCCATGAATAAACAAAAAATCATAGACATTATCAGTCCAAAAAGTGGTTTTTCAGACCTACTAGGTGTTTACTTAAATTGGGCTGGTGTGGGATTTATCAGCGTATTTATTGCAGAACAACTGGATAATTACAGTGGTGTATCCTACGCTGCTTTTTTTACCAATTCTGTGAATGCGGCTATTGGTTTTAAGTTTTGGGTATTAATTACCATTATAGGCTTATTACTTTATTGCCTTTGTTTGCCGGTCGTTTATATAGCCCAACGAACCCCTCAACTACTTCCTATTTCTCAAAAATTACGCTATTTTACCTACACCTTTTTTTTAGTCGCCTTTGATGAAGGCGCTTTAATGGTAGGTATATTATTTTCTAATTTAATTCACACGAGTGAACGAGCCGCCTTAATTACCTCAAAAACTTTTCTATTTACTGAGGCCAGTTTCATCACCATCATTGCCTTAATTGTTGGGAATTCAATACTCTGGTTAATGGGTGAATCGCTTTATAACCAAATAGACAAAAGCTATTCTGGGCTGGTGGATGCAGCGGTTAAAAGCCCTTTGAAATACAGCTTGCCAGGGTACTTGGTGTTAACGTTTACCTTTGTTTTACTTGTTATCAATCAATCATAAGTATGAATCAACAGGCTATTTTTTATTACCGAAAGCCAGCACAACAAAGTGTTTTTCCCGGCGCGCACCCAGGAAAAATAGTGGGCAGTGGTCAACTTTTTAAACATCATGTTCCACTGATTTCATCCCCTGATCTCAGGCATATAGATTTAAGAGCTAGTGTGTTAGACCCTTTCGAGAATTTTCAAATTAAGGCTTTTCAACAGCAATCTCAATTAAACCTTTTTTTACTTGCTGACCTATCTTCCTCTATGAACTATCAGGGTGAGCAAAATAAACCACAGATTTTAATCAATTGTTTACAATCAATTGCACAATCAGCTTATGCCCACGGTGATCGCTTTGGTTTTGTAGGTTGTGGAAAAAATATTGAAACAGGACTCCTCATCTCTCCTGCAAATCAACAGCAAGGGCGTGTGGTAGAACTGTCAAAACAGTTAAAAAACACCCAATACCAAGGGCAAACTGAAAGCTTTTTACAAGCGGCTAACTACTTGCCCAGTAAAGCTTCACTGGTTTTTTTATTGTCTGATTTCTATTTACCAATGGAGGTCATCCAACAACAAATGCAACGTCTTAATCAGCATAGGGTGGTGCCATTGGTGTTATGGGATAAGCAAGAATATAGCACTTTACCAAGATGGGGCGTGGTGAAATTTTCGGATATGGAACAAAGAAAAACGCGTACTTTATTTATGCGACCCACCCTAAAAAAACGCATTATCGAAGCCTTTGAACAACGTAAACAACAATTGCAGAACTGTTTTAGAGCCTTTGGTTGTGAACCTTTATTTCTTGAGCAAGGTTATCGTGCTGAATTAATGACTCACTATTTTTTACAGCATACCGCCTAAGATGATACCTTTGTTTTTATTATTGATTACCCTGTTACTAAGTAGTTGTTCCAGTTCTATCAGTGAGCCTATCCACTCATTTCAAGTGCAAACGCCAAGACCGTTTGGTTATGTGATTGGCGATAAAATTACTCAACGCCTATTGGTAGAAGTTCGCCAAGGGGTAGAATTACAATACAGCAGTCTGCCTGCTAGAGGCACAATTAATCGTTGGCTCAATCTGAATAAAGTTAAAATTAATAAGAAAAAAGCCAGTGATGGTTGGCATTATCAAATAGACCTGACGTATCAGGTTTTTTATGCGCCATTAGAAGTAAAGATGTTAGATTTACCTGCCTTTACGCTTCAATTTAGGCAATTTGGAAATACAGTGGGGCAAGAAGTGCCTGTTTGGCATTTCACCACAGCACCTTTACGGGAGCTGGCTATTCGTAAAGATAATGGCATTGAGTATATGCGACCAGATCAACTCGCTCCATTGATTGATAATTCAGCAGTGACTACGCGGTTAACGATATTTTCTGCCATTACTAGTTTAATGGCTGGCTATCTGGCATGGTTATACGGACTATTATCTTTTTTACCTAAATACCAAATATTTAAAAAACCAACACGCCAATTAGCCAAACTGACTGAGGGTGATGAAGAAAAAATGCTGGCTATTTTTCATCATGCCTTAAATCGATTGAATGGCAAACCTTTGTTTAAACATCAGAGTAAAGTGTTCTATCAGGAGTTTCCACGGTATAAGCAATTACAAAGTGAGTTGGACTGGTTTTTTGATTATTCAAACGAGTATTTTTTTGGGTCTCATGCAAAATTAGATGAAAATAATAGCCATCGAATTCAGCAATTATCTAAACATTGTCTGGATATAGAACGAGGTCGTCGATGAGTTTTTCTGCTCTTAATTTATCGGATCTAAACCTATTAGTCGAAGATACTTGGGTATTGCCCGCTTTATTACTGATACTTTTTCCTCTCTTTAATAATGGTGTTAGCTCCAGCGTTTATCCATCAACTCTTTTATTACCCCCTGATCCATTATCATCATTTTTAGGTGCATGTTTAAAAGCCAGTGCGATGATCGCTATCACGACTTTAGTGTTAGGCTTGGCAGGATTGTATCGAACGGAGCAAAGTATAGAACGAATCGGGCATGGTGCGCATATCGTTGTCTTGTTAGATCGCAGTAAAAGCATGGATTATACCTATGCTGGCAAAGCCCCCGATGGTAGTGATGAATCAAAATCCAGTGCCGCTAAGCGTATCTTGACGGCGTTTATCAAACAGCGAAAAAATGACCGAATTGGCGTGGCTGGATACAGTACCTCTCCGCTTTTTTTTATGCCCTTAACAGAAAATAAACAAGCGGTGCTAGCGGCTATTTCTGCAACCGATTTACCTGCATTAGCTTACACCAATATCAGTAAAGGATTGGCGATGGGTTTATCTTATTTTCAACAGCAAGATTCACAAACAGGGTCTCGTATTATTTTATTGGTTTCAGATGGCGCTGCGGTGATAGATCCAGAGAGTGAGAAAAAAATTAGGCTTTGGGCTAAGCAACAAAATATCCGTTTGTATTGGATATTTATGCGCAGCCAAAATGATCCTGGCTTATATGAAAAACCAGAAAACCCTCGAGATGATAATGCACAGTCGATGCCAGAGCGTTATTTGCATCTATTTTTTAGCAGCCTAAATATTCCCTACAAAGCGTATCAGGCAGAAAACCCAAAAGCTGTACAAGAAGCAATTGATGATATTAATCAATTAGAGAACATGCCGTTGCACTATATAGAAGAGATACCAAAACAAGATTTAACGGGGGTTTGTTATGGCTTGGCAGGATTTTTTATCAGCTTATTATTGGCGGTTAAACTTTATGAGGCAAAAGCATGATAAGAACAGCCACACATTACAGTTATTGGGGCATATTACTCATTGCCTTACTCGGTGTTTTGCAAAGCCTTTATGCAAATTATCAAATCAGCCAAAGTAATTTTGTCATTACGCAGTTTAATCAGGGGAAAGATATTGATTATGCCTTAGACAAAGCTGATAACCCTGAATTACATTTGGCATACGGATCATATCTAAAAAGCAAACATCGTTATGATGAAGCACAAGCCAGTTTAAGTCAGATTATTGATCGGGGTGATAATAAAACCAGGGCAATAAGCCGTTATAATTTAGGCAACACCTATTTAGCACAAGCGATAGAGTTGGCTGAATCGATGCAAATTAATGAAGCAACCGCCTTGGCAAGTTTAGCCAAACAAGCTTACCGGCAAGCCTTAGCATTAGACAGTCAATATTGGGATGCAAAATATAATTTAGAAGTTGCTATGCGCTTATTGCCAGAAATGGATCGTATAACGATGCAAGATGATGAACCTGCACCTCAAGAGAAAGTAAAGTTGTGGGCTACTGTACCAGGGTTTCCGCGTGGGTTGCCCTAACATTATCATTCCCACTTTTCGAGGTAATTCATCCAAGGACGCTTTCGTGAAGCCGAAGCGTCACATACTGCATTTTTCTTACGCAAAGCGTGAGAACGATATGGGCAAATGACTCGCATGATAAAAAATCTAAAAGACTATCGGTTCTATTGCTTGGTGTTTGCATTGTTAGCAATGCTAGTTATTTACGTAAAACCACAAACAATCAAGCCCCAAGCCGTTTACAACTTCACCTTCATTATAGATATCACGCGCAGTATGAATGCGCGTGATTACCAACATAAAAATGAAGCTATTAGCCGTTTACAATTTATCAAATTAACTCTGCGTGAATTGATATTAAAATTACCTTGTCAATCAAAAGTAGGGCTAGGCATTTTTACTGAAAGAAAATCAACCCTATTATTCCAACCCATTGAAGTTTGCTCATCCTATACAGAAATTAATAGTGTCATAGAAGCCATTGACTGGCGCATGGCATGGGCAGCAGATAGTCGAATTGCTAAGGGAATTTCCAGCAGCATAAATCAATTAAAGGATGGGGGGAGCCATGTTATTTTTATGACGGATGGGCAAGAAGCACCTCCCATTAATCCACGTTATAAAGAAGATTTTAGTGAATTGAAAGGTGATTTAAAAGGTATGCTAGTGGGAGTGGGTGGTTTAAATAACATTCAAATCCCAAAATATAACAACAAAGGTAAACAGGATGGGTTTTACCTAGAAGATGATGTCCCTCATCGCTCAACCTTTGGTATGGCGCCTACCTCGTCAGTTCCTATCGGACAATTTAATGCACGAAATGCACCTTTTGGTGGATCAAAAGTAGTAGGAGACCAACATTTAACGCGATTATATGAGCCTTATTTACAGGATCTAAGTAAAGATGTGGAGTGGCTTTATCATCGTCTAGAAACTTCTGAACGTTTTAATTTAGTCTTGCAAACGCCTCATTTTGCAGAACAAAAAAAACTGCTGGTCGATAGTCGAAAATACCCTGCAATGCTTGCTTTGTTATTATTAAGCTTAGTATATTTTCCTAAGTATCGGTATAAGTAAAGTATTGGCTAGGTCTTGATACGGAGTGATATTATTTATAACGAGTGATTATGTATGAATTTACTATATGATTTTCAAGGTATAATAAAATTTTTTTATTGAATAAATTTACTATGATTTACCGCGCAAGCTACCTCTTCATTCTCTCAGTCTTTTTTACTTTTAGTTCACTCAACATAGGAATAATAAATTCAGCTAATGCTGAACAGAAACCTGACTCCAATAAAATACAAGGTAAGGTCGCTGATGTTATTGATGTTGCTACTTATACCTATATTGAAGTCGATACAGGAACCTCTAAGGTATGGGCCGCTGCTCCTACAAGCAAGATGAAAATAGGTGATTCGGTTACAATTTCAACTGAAATGCCTATGAAAGATTTTTATAGTGACTCTATCAACCGTACTTTTCCCCTTATCTATTTTGTTGATCATTTTATGACTGATGCAGGTGAAGTGACTGTATCGGACAAACCTTCACCTCATAGTAAAATAAAACCAGTAAGGAAGTCTTTAAAAGGTGTTGATAAAATTAAAGGCGGTAAAAATATTGCTGAAATTCATGTTGAAAAGGACAGCCTAAAGGGAAAAACAATACAAGTAAGAGGGCAAGTTACTCGTTTTGCAGCTGAGGTTATGGGTAAAAACTGGCTTCATATTCAAGATAGTAGTGGTTTTGATGATTTAACTGTAACGACAGACAAAATAGTGGCAATCGGAGATATTGTTATTGTCGAAGGTAAGCTCGAATTAGACAAAGATTTTAGTTACGGCTATATTTATCCCCTTATTATCCAGGATGCAAAAGTGACTAAAGAGTAAGGGTATTAATACATTTTTGAAGTTGTTGAATCCTCGTATTTAAGAATAACAAGTAAAAAAATGAATTTACTTGTTTTACTCTTCCTACTAAGGTAAGCAGGATCTTTGGGTTAATAGAGATTTAGTTTATTTGTAGCTCATCATACTTCACGGGGTCATAAATGTGGGTTTTATAGCGAGTTAATTTTTGTTGGTAGCAAGGGCTGAAATGGGTGCATAGTAAGCTAAGAAACTATTTCAGCAACACAGTCTATCGGCAAAAATCAACCGATAGAAAACCACATCCATGACTGCGCGAAGTATAACAGGCACAACTCCAACAGAATTACCTAATTCATAAAGCAGAGTAGTTTTTTATGTTACGGTTTATACAAATTCAAAAATAATTGATTTTCTTGAAGCTATTTATGTGTGGTTTCAATAAATATGCTCTGAAAATACGGTTCTCTCCATATATATAGTTAACAGATGCGGGTGTATAGAGAGGAGAAAGCTAACGATTTATAGCTTTAGAAAAACCAGTTAGGGATGTACATAGAATATGTCCATAACCTGAGTGTTAAAATGGGTTTAATCCCACCTAAAAAATCAAAAAAAACTTTCAATCGCTTAAGTTTATCTATCAGCCTATGATTTTGGTCATAAGTTTCCCTGTGTTTTAATGATATCGTTATATTAAATATCAATCATTTAACTGATTGTTGATATTTGTGTGAAATAAGAGTTTCTTTCTGTTATACGTACTCAAAAATTGTTCGTTTAAGACATAGGATAAATTATGAAAATATCACAACTAAAATTTCTCTGCATCGTATTAACCTTACCTCTTACCGCTTATGCGAGTAAAAATACAAATGAATACCATTATGAGGGAGGGGTATATTATTCTCGAGGAGAAAATGAATCTTTGGATGTAAATCATTGGGGAGCTAGTTTTGCGTACTATTGGAACCCAATTGTTTATGATAATAAAAACTTTCCTAATAAGGAAGTTGGTTTTATAAATCGTCTAGGATATATTTATGCCAGCTATACTGGCTTTGAAGGTGATAATGATAGAAGAGAAGATTTTAATACTAAATTAAGGACGGGAATGCGCTATGCAAAAAAAGATTTAAATCATGCTTTTAACTTTAGTTATAAGTGGGATAGATGGTCAAATAAGAGATATAAGAGGAATGTATTGTCAAATCAGAGGTTTGACCTTGACCTTAAGAGGGATACGTATAGTCTGAATATGGGTTACGAATATTATTTACTTGATAATTTAACAATAGGAGCAAATTTTGGAGCTCATTTTATTGATAATACCGAAACAAAATCAATTGATGTATTCGCATCTGATATATTATATGCTAGAAGTCCGGATGATTATAATGCCTATAGCTATCAACTTAATACCAACTATTTATTGAGTCTAGATAACCAACAATGGGTCAAATTAACAGGGTTTTATGGATATGTGGATTTTGATCATAGCAATGCAGATTATGGACAATGGTTTGGAATGGGAGCTGAACACTATTTTACTCCAAAAACAAGCTTGGCTTTAGATACTACTATTTCATTTATTGAAGGTAACAATAGGTCTTCAGGTAAAGAGCGTGTCGGGCTTACTGCCTCTCATTATTTTATGGATCAATTGTCAATGAATGCAGGGTTTGACTATTTTTTTAATGATAGAAATAATACTCAGCTCTATACCGTTGGCATTAATTATCGATTTTAAGTTGTCATAAGCTTTGTTTTTAGTCGCAGCTATTGATTAATAGGTTAAGGTTAGAGTGGTATATTTTACTTTGCGCGATAAATCAACTTAATACTACTGGGGAAACAGCTCTAAAATTGATATCTTCTCTTTTGATATCACGATGACCCACACTAAAAAAATATTCCTACAATTAAAACTATTATAAACAACATCGGTGTCTGTTACAGCTCTATTAAATGAGGTTATAAAAATATATCGTTCATATTATATTTTTCTACAAATAACTAAGTCTTGATGGTTTGCGACTCCATTCTTGATTATATCTACAATTGTAAAGAATTTACTCCATTTAGATTTTATATAATCTTCTGTATGAAATGTCGTTTGATAGAAATCTGGCAGACCATCAGTGCCTTCTTGGTCTACAGAATAAAAGAAACCATTCCCAATAAATTGTTTTTTTAATTTATGATGGCTATCAGGAAAAAGTTGTTCTCCATGAACAGATAGCATTAACAAACCATTTTTTTTGGTGACTCTATGAAGCTCTTTTAGCCACTCAAACTGCATGTCTTCTGGTAAATGGGTAAACACTGAAATTGAATATATACAACTAAAGTAATTATCGGGATAAATAAAAGGAGGGGTGTTTTCGTTGACTGAAAAATCACTAATTTCAAAAAGATTATTCTGGCACCAAGATATTGCTTCTTTATCAATATCAGTTCCATAAAAATAACTATCATCATAAAGATAATTTAACCAACTGATAACTCTCCCGCATCCACATCCAAAGTCTAGAATACGGCTATCTTTAGTTAAATCTGCACTATATGATTCTATTGCAAAATGAATATCAAAAGCGATTGATTTACCGATACTTTTATAGGTAGAAATATCTTCACTATGCACTCTTATTCGCAAATGAGGAGGAGGTAAAGTAATATCTTTTATACTCTCTAATAAATTTTGTACTTTTATATCAATTTTTATCACGCCCCCGTCTCTTTTTTCATAATAACCATATGAAAGAAAGTGATATAGCCCGGATAAAAACTCCCCTTTAACAACAGCACTAGCTACATCTGGGTTTAGCTCTAAGTATTTTTGTTCGTCAAAACTTACTAATGATGAGGTTTTCTGGCTATTCAACATAATTTAAAAGATAATTGGGGTTTAAGTTAGAGTCCATTGTATCAGTTATATTTGATTATATTACTTAATAGCTTTAGGTATATTTTTCATATAGTTAATTATTAAAAATAAAGATACCTGATTAGAAATAATTATTAGCTAAAATATATTTTTTTAAAAAATAAAACCTAATAAAAACCTTTAAAAGGGTTTTTAGGTTATGAATCCTGCAAAATTTCAAATCCCTTGTTAGGTTGACAATTCTTTCGCTGTCAGCTCAGGGTTGGCTGATAGTCTCTAGAAGACGTTGGGTCGGCTGGAGCCTAATGATTCGCCGTATAGCAAATTTAGGTTTTAGAGATATGGAGCTAAAAAAACCATCTTGGCGCGAGCGATGACGCGCTAGTTTAAGATTTACAATTAACTCTTTTCTTTCTTCTGTACAATGATTCTGTATCACTACATATTTCCGTTGACTTTTTTCGTTATACAAGCATATTATTAATCCTAGAAAAACAACTGCATAAGGTTTTTAACTAAAATAATAAATTTGCTTTCAACAGTTTTTCTAAATTTAACTTAGGTCTTTATTTCTTCAATTGCATACAGGTTTACTGCTACCACAAAAAGCAACTTTTCTGTGTTAGCTTTTATTACCCGATAATCTTAAGGCTCAACTATGAAAACTATTCTTCGATTTGTTCTTTTTATACCGCTGTATTTTATTGGCCTACCCATGGTCGCATCTGCGACAGAATATCAGCTAAGTCCTAGTGATAATTGGTTCTCAATGATTTCAGGAGATAATTTACAGCCGGGTGATGTGGTCATTCTTTCACAGGGCACTTACAGTGATGGAAGAAGACTTTCTATCTCTCATAAAGGCACGGCACAAGCACCTATTATTATTAGATCAAAAGCGGGTGAGGTTGTCACAATAACTCGTCCAAATATCAATCAAAATACGCTTAATATAGAAGGAGCTCAGCATCTTATTTTACGAGAATTAGAAGTCACAGGAGGATCTGCTGGAATTAGAATTGGTAGTAAGGATTTTAATGGAAACAGGCGCCAGGCAGAATTCATTACACTTGAAAACTGTCATATTCACCACACAGCTGAGGCTGCTATTACGGCTAATTTTCCTGGAGATACTAATACGGGACATAAATATCTTCATAATGAAATTCATCATACAGGTGGAACAGGTGAGGCATTCTATCTTGGCACTAATAATGATGGGGCAGGGAACACAAAAGGTGTTTTCAGAGATGGATTGATTGAGGGAAATTATATCCATCATCTAAATGATTCAACGATCTCACAGGGAGATGGAATTGAAATAAAAGATGGAAGCTATAACAATATTATTCGAGATAATGTTATTCATGACACTAAATATCCTGGGATATTGGTCTATGGAACAGATGGAAATGCACCTAATATTATTGAAGGAAATGTTGTTTGGTCATCCGGTGATAATGGTATACAAGCAGCTTCTGAGGCGATTATTACTAATAACATAATTTTTGACTCTGCAGGGTCAGGCATTCAAAGCCAAAATCATCAAAGTGCGGTTCCTGGCAGTCTTTCTATTATTCATAACACCATTATTGCTAATGGAGGAAATGCAATTCGTGTCAACTCACCTACTGGAGGCTCTCTAAATGGTTCCATTGTCATTGCTAATAATGCACTGTATTCAGCGGGGGGGCTGGCTTTACGATTACCTGCAATAGCTGGGTTTACTATTAAAGGAAACAGGGGGGTTGGTGGCACGCAACCTTCACAACCCAGTACAGCCTGGAATTCTGGCGGTAATCCTAATGTTGATTTTAGCAACTTGGGCGATAAAGATGTCTATCCCGGCGTAAATTCTTTACTTGTTGGAAGTGCTGATGGCAGTCATACAATTGACCAAGATTTTAATGGGACTCAAAGAATAGGCAGTTTAGATGTTGGAGCTTATACTCATACTTCTAATCTGAACCCTGGGTGGAAAATTAAACCAGAGTTTAAAGTAACGCTTTCAGGCACTACATTACTTATTCCAAGCAATCAATGGAAACAAGTCGCCTTGCCATTAATTCCGCCAACAGGAAATAATACAGTAGCTGCAATATTCGGAGATGATATTAATGGTGTTTATGGAACCGATTGGGTTTTGTTTGGCTTTGATGCTAGCAATAATAAATATGTTGATCCTGGGCTAAATGGTGTGATTACAGTAGGGACTGGGTACTGGATTTATCATACAAATATAACTGATGTGGTTGTTGATCTTCCGGTTGCTAGTACTGCAGCTGCCTTAACACATCCAACTCAATGTCCTAGTGTTAAAGGTTGTTTTGAGATAACATTGGCAACTCAAGAAAACTCTAAGCAGAGCCTTATGGTAGGCAATCCTTTTCCTCATAATATTGTTTGGAGTGGTCTTAGGGTGGCTACTTCATCAGGTGTATGTGCTGATGCTGACGGATGTACACTTACTGAAGCTAAGGATCTAAATATTATAGAAAATAAGGGATGGCAATATAATTCGCAAACAAATGCTTATGATATTATTCAAGGTGGTGCCACTATACAGAGTTGGGATGGTTTTTGGATGGCTACTTTAAATATGGCCCATGGTTTAAACCCAAAATTGTTGCTACCCGTAGATTAAAGATTTATCATTCCCACGCTGTGCGTGGGAATGAATAGGGAGGTCGCGCTCCAGGATCTAGGCATTAATAATGTGGGAGACTCAATGAAGTAATATATTTATTGCTGTGTTATAGAACTTATTCTATTTCTATATTTTGCTTAGCCATATCAATCAGTTTAGGCAATAATTTTTTTGTTACGGGTATAAAAAAATCTTTACATGGATAAATTCTTGCAACAATTCCTTCTTCACAACGTCCAAAACATGCTTGTTCTCTGACAGAGATATCTAATTTTTGTTCTATTATTTGCTGTTTAAGTTGCTCAACTAAAGCTAGGCATAAATCCCCCCCACATGATTTGTTTTGCACCCCAATATGAACATGTGTGCATACAAGAATAGATATCTTAGAATGTTTTTTCATCGTTTAAAATCATGCTGTTCCTATAATCTATACTTCGCGTGGCCTCAGATGCGGAATTTATAACGCACTGGTTTTTGTCGAGAGCAAGGCGCTAAAACAGGCGCATAACTAGTTACTTATCTGTTTTAGCTACGCCGCTATCGGCAAAAACTCAGTTGTTAGAAATTCGCAGTCGTGACCGCGTGAAGTATAACTAGGAATACAGATACTTTATTATCTCGAAATGATGTGGGAGTGTCTTAGAATAAATTACCACGCAGAGTGTGGGAACTATCTAAGCTATTATTTTTAATCTAACTCTTTAAGCAAAATTTTTCCTTCGGGAGTCATTTCTATTTCCCATTCGTCACCGTCACCATTCACATCAACTTCATATTCCATACGTCCATCAGGGTGTTTAATTATTTCAGCTTTCTCAAGAGTGAGTTGTTTAAAGGATTTTTCAAGCGTCTTTATAATGGCTTGGGGTAATTCTGAGAGTGGGATCTCTATTTCCTCACCAAAATGACCGCCTTCTGGCGTAAATAAAGTTTCGAATTTTACACCGTTAATTGTATATTTAACTTCATATAACACCGTATCAAAATGTACCTCCTTATCAATTTCAATGAGTTTTGCTTTAGGGTGTTCTGCTTTTATCTTTTTGACAACCGCTTCAGGGACTTCAGAGCGGGGTATTTTTTCCGCTTGTACAGAAAATACAGGTAAAACAAGTGATGAAATCAATGACGCTAAGACTATTTTATTCGTATTCATACTTTTCCTTTTTATTAATTTATCTGGTATTTCTTAAAAATGAGATGTAATAACATTATGGAATATGCATAAGTAATGAGGGCGACTTAGCTGTGGCGTTATGCCTTGTTCAGCAAAGTGAATTAATTGTTAGCTTTAATTTATGCATATTCTTGCGTTATTTTATCCCCTTTTTAAATGGAAAGGATATTTTGTTTAGGTGAAACCATTTGTTGTATATAAACGTTTTGGTTAAGGAATCTCTGATAAAGTAGATTAGAATTTAGCACAGAAAAAACGGTCGCTATTTTTCACGAAGTGAGAGGTATTAGTCATTCTATTGCACCGATATTCGTGGAAAATACCAGCAGTTACACAAAATATATCAAATTTTCAATTGGACTTGATCAGAGGCTCCTTCAGTGAGAAAGCAACATTTCTACCTTTAATAGTTATGCATTGATTAAGGTAACTGATTTATCAGCTCTGTTTTAATTTATTGTGTGGCTAAAGAGTTTTATATTTTTTCATTAGCCTTGTTCTCTTCCCATTCTTTCCAATAAGAGAAAATAACAGGAAAGACAATCAATATCATCAATAAAGCAGTAAAAACACCACCGACCATGGGTGCTGCGATTCGTTTCATTACATCTGCCCCCGTTCCATCACTCCATAAAATAGGGATAAAACCCAATAATAAAGTTAGACTTGTCATTAACATGGGTCTAATTCGAAGAGCTGCTGCTCTGCTAATGACATCTTCTAAATTATTGTGCAAATGTTCTTTGGTACACTCATCGCAATGGATTCGTAAATAAAGCATCATTAAAACCCCCATCTCAGCCACTAAACCTGCCAATGCTATTAAACCGACCCAAACAGCTATACTGAGTTTATAGTCTAAAATATAGAGCAACCAAATGGCACCTGTTAGAGCAAAAGGAATAGTACAGAGAATAATGATGGCAGCGATGATAGAGTTATGATTAAAATATAAAAGTAGAAATATAATGCTTAACGTCAATGGTACCATTAGCTCAAGCTTTTCTTGTGCTCGCTGTAAATATTTAAACTGGCCTGCCCAGCTGATACGAAAGCCAGCTGGAATTTGAACTTTTTCAGTAATTACTGTTTGTGCTAGTTCTACATAGTCTCCAATTCCAATGTCTTTAATATCAATAAAAACAAACGACACCAATTCTCCATTTTCATTTCTCAACATAGGAGGTCCTTTATTAAAATTAAGCTCAGCTAGTTGACTGATAGGAACTGGGGAACCACTCGGCGTATCGACTAAAATCTGTTTTAATAACTCTGGGCTGTCTCTAAATTCCCTGGCATATCGTAAATTGATAGTGTATCTTTCACGCCCGGAAATAACTTGGGTTATTTTTTCACCGCCAACGGCAGACCTGATTGTTTCTTCTACATCAGCAATCGTGAGTCCATAGCGTGCGATTTTTTCTCTATTAATATCAAAGTCTAAATAATATCCTCCCGTTAAACGCTCTGCAAAAGCACTACGAGTAAAGGGTTTTGTTCTTTCATCTCTTTGTAATATTTTTTCAAGCTCAATAGCTACTTTCTCAAGTGTTTCAATATTGTCACCGAGCACTTTAATACCAAGAGTAGATCGTATTCCTGTTGCTAGCATTTCGGTGCGTGTTTGAATTGGCATCCACCAAACATTAGGCATACCCGGGAAATCTAATGTCTGATCCATTTCTTCAATTAAATCATCCCAACTCAACCCTTCTCGCCATTGTTCCTTTGGTTTCAAAGAAATAATGGTTTCTACCATTGATAAAGGCGCTGAATCTGTAGAGCTGGTAGATCGACCGATTTTACCAAAGACATGTTCAACCTCAGGAAACTGTTTTAACTGGGTGTTCATGGCTTGTAGTGTATTTCCTGCTGCAGTAATTGACATACCAGGAGGAGAACTGGGCATATATAATATCGTTCCTTCATTAAGGGGAGGCATAAACTCAGTTTCTAGCTGTTTAAAAACAGGTATTGTTAAAACAAGCGTCAATAATGCAGTGAACAGAATGGGTTTGCGATGATGTAATGCAAAAAGAACGATGGGTTGATACATCGTATAGATTTTTCGTATAAGCCGATCTTTAGAGGGCGATTTTTCCTTACGAATTAACATAGTTGCCAAGGCTGGTGTTAACGTGATGGCCAGCAAAGCGGCAAAACCCATTGCATATGTTTTGGTATATGCTAGAGGACGAAACAAACGACCTTCTGTTCCTTCAAAAACGAATACGGGTAAAAAAGATAAGGTAATAATAGCTAATGAAAAGAAAATACTTGGTCCCACTTCTTGCATTGCTTTAATAACAACTTCAATTTGAGATTGATCTGTCTTTTGGCTCAAGCGCCGATGGATATTATCAAGCATGACAATCGATGCATCGACCATGGCACCAATAGCAACAGCAATCCCTCCTAACGACATAATATTGGCAGTAATGCCATGATGTTGAAGTGGAATAAATGCCAATAAAATAGCAACAGGGAGTGTAATCACTGCAATGATGGTGATCCTGCATTGGCGCAAGAATAAAAGAATAACTAAAGAAACAACGATAAATTCTTCAAATAATGTTGTTTTCAATGTATCTATTGCCTGGGATATTAATGTTGAACGGTCATACGTTGTTACAATTTCGATACCATCTGGTAAAGATTGGCGAATATTTTCTATTCGTTGTTTTACTCCTTGAATTACTTTCATGGCATCTTCGCCATAGCGCATAACGACAATACCCCCCACGGCTTCACCTTCACCGTCCAGCTCAGCGATACCCCTACGCATTGCGGGGCCTAAACTGACTTTTGCGACATTATCTAGCAGTAAAGGGATTCCTTTTTGATTACTTTTTAATACTATCTGTTTAATGTCGGCAATAGATTTGATATATCCTCGGCCGCGAATAAAGTGTTCATGATCAGCAATTTCAAGAACGCGTCCACCTACATCATTATTAGAACGGCGAACTGCTTTTGCGATTTGTTTTAAAGTAACGCCATAACTGGCTAGTTTATTTGGGTCTACTGTTATTTGATATTCTTTTTCAAAGCCACCAATAGAGGCTACTTCTGCGACACCAGGAACTGACTCTAGCCAAGGTCGTAACTTGAAGTTTTGAAAACTTCTTAAATCAGCAAGATTATGATTTCCAGTTTTATCTATCAATGCATATTGAAAAACCCAGCCCACACCCGTTGCATCAGGTCCTAGAATGGGGTCGGCACCATCGGGTAGATTTTTAGCTGCCGTAGTAATAAACTCCATAACTCTTGAACGAGCCCAATACATATCCGTTTGTTCATCAAACACCACATAAATAAAACTTGCCCCCATAAAGCTTTGGCCACGTACAAATTTAACATGCGGAACGGAAAGCAATGAGCTGGTTAATGGATAAGTAATTTGGTCTTCTATAAGGTCAGGGCTTCTTCCAGGCCACTCAGTAAAAACAATAACCTGTACATCTGATAAATCAGGTGTTGCATCTATAGGTGTTTTTAGTAAGGATTGATATCCCCAAAAACTAAGCGCAAAAATAATAATCAGTGTGGCTAGTGCATGGACTGAACAGAAGGCTATAACTTTGCCTATAAAATGGCTTGAATCGCTTTCCTTTACCACTGTTTTAATCCAGATGTTAGTTTACTTTCAGAGGCAATCAAAAAATGCCCTGAACTGGTTATTTTATCGCCAACATTGAGCCCAGATATAACTTCAATAGAGTCTTTATTCTGTAATCCCGTTGTTATCTGAGTGGGCTTTAGCCGACCATTACCCAAGTCAAGAAACACAATTCGCTTGTTTCCAGAGAAAATAACAGCTGATTCTGAAATAAGTAAACGCTCGCCCATATCTACTTTAATGCTTGCTGTGGCATACATGTTAGGTCTTAACAGACCATCCTTGTTGTCTATTTCAAGTCTAATACCTGCGGTGTAAGTTAGAGGATCAATAAAAGGGTCGACTCGTTTAATAACGCTTTGCCATTGATGATTAGGAATATCATCAACGGTTATTTTGACTTTGACGCCTTCTTTAATCCAAGGAAGATCACTTTGATAAATAGAAGCTTCTAGCCAAACTTTTGATAAATCAGCAATTCGTAGTAAAGGACTTCCTGATTTGATAACAGTTCCTTGAATAATGTTTTTACTGACTACAACACCAGAAACAGGTGATAAAACAGGGAGTTTGAGGAAAATTTTCCCACGTTTTTGTAATTCTTTTAATTGCTGAGAATTTACACCCCATAATTTAAGCTTTTCGGTGGCTGCAATTTTATACTCCTTACTACTATGAAATGCAGCTAAATATTCTTGTTGAGCTGAAAGAAGTTCGGGACTATAAATATTAAAAAGTGAATCCCCTTTGGTAATACTTTGGCCAATATCATCAGCTTCAAGTGTTTCAACCCAGGCATCATATTTAAGTGTAATTTCAGTTAAACGACTTTCATCATAGTTGATTTTTCCTGCAGCTCTTATCGTTTTAGTAAACGTTCCTTTTTTTACCTCTTCAGTTGTTACGCCAATCAGCTGTCGTTTTTTACCATTGACAGTAATAGTGCCAGCATCTTGCTTTCCTTGTTTTTTAACAAGGACTAAATCCATCCCACAAATTGGACATTGCCCATCAACTGTTAAGTTTACAGAAGGATGCATTGCACAGGTATAATGCTTTACTTCCTCTGATGTGGCAGCAAGAAGATGAAGTGGTTTTCCTGCATCTAAAACAAAAACAAGATCACCATGCCCAAGATCTTCACTATCCATGTCTAAGGCTAACAACCATTCTCCATTTTCAGGTAAGTCAATAACACTCTGATAAACGCCTTTTTCCAGAGTTTTAATGTCAGTGGTTATTTTTTTTGACATCTCTTTGTTGAACACTTTTCCTCTAACATTGACGTTCATGGGTAAGCCATCTTTATTAGTAACTATGAACGTTAATAAATTATTTCCTTTTTGAAGCCTCTTAGATATTAGGTTGACTTTAACTTGATACTTACCTGTCTTAAAGGAGGTTGGTTGACCAGAAAAAAAGCCAGCCATTATGATGAATAAGGCAATAGCTAAAGAAACTTTAATTAATTTCGACCTTGAAATAAGTTGCCCTAATTTTCTAAACATATTTTGAAAGAGGTTTTTAATAAAAAAGATAACTCTTGATGTAAAAGTCATCACGATCGTTCACGAAATAACTTCGGAAGCCGGTTAGTCTTTCTGCTAGCGTACTATGTAGTGACAAAAGTAAAATAACTTGATAGATGACTTTTGCTATAACAAAGAAGGCAAACAAGAAATAGGTGTCAATTAATAAACTGAATCTACATATTTCTTTTATCTTCATAAATCATTCCCTGTAGACACATCAGTTATCCCAACGGCGTACTCAAATAAAGCTAATGATTCATGATAATCAACCAGCATTTGTTTTTCTTTTAACCGAGCACTATGCCAATTTTTTTCAGCTCTTATTAATTCTAGAAAACCACCAGAACCTGTTTGATAGTTAGCTAATGCAGCTTTTTTATTCTGTTTAGCCAAGGGTAGGATTTTACGTTTATAAAGTACAAGCGTGTTTTTATATTTTTTTACCTTAGAATAGTACAATTGTATTAATTCAGCCAACTCTTGAACTTGGTCTTGTTTTTCCCATTGTGCTCGTTTTAAGTTAGCAATCGCTTCATCCTTGATAGATTGGTACTTGCTGATATTAAAAGGTAAATTAAAAGCAACGCCTAGAGTAAAATGTTTATCCGAGTTGTTCATCTGGGTGCTATAACCTGCTTTAATATTAAAATCAGGAAAAGCTTTAAGAATTGCTGTCTTTTTTTTAAGTTCTGAAGACTTAATATCAGCAGAGATTGCTTTGATTTTTGGGTGATTATCTAAACCGTTATTCTTTAGATTTGATAACGTTTTCATTGAAATAGGGTGGGGAAGTGAAGTTGCAATGGGTAACGGAGTATCAGCATGTCTGCTCAATAGCGTATTGATGTGTCCTAGAATCTCTGTCCTTTGCTGGTTAAGTACATATTTATGTTGCTCAATCAGAGATAGCTCTAGTTCGGACTGTAATATTTCCTGTTGATTGGCTTTACCAATGCGATAGCGAATTTTCGCTATTTGATTAACATGAGTGAGTAACTGAACATTTTCGTAGTGGATTATATAAGCTTGATGAATAAAATACCAATCACCATATAATTTTTTTGCTAAAGCAGACAGTTCAAGTCGAAGTAGATTGATTTTTTCCTCATCTTTTCTGGCATTGTGCATTGCTGTATCATTTTGTAACGATAACTTTCCAGGCCAAGGAAGGTCTTGTGATAACTGTAATTGTTGAACAAAGTCAGTTGAATCACTATCTATTGTTAAAGGCGCCATGTTAAACGCTAACATAGGATCTTTTAAAGAACCTTGTTGTTTGATCTTTGCAGTTGAAGCTTGCCACACAGCGCGTGCAACTCCCATTTGAGGGTTTGCTTTCAGCACTTCTTCAACCATATGTGTTCTTTGAAGTGAATGTTGTCCAAGAAAAATATTATTAGCATTCTGCGATAAAACAATAGAATTATCTAAAGGCTGATTATCATTTTTGTTAGTAATTACTTTTTTTTCTGTCGGAGTAAGCTGCTTATAGTCAATTGGAGCAAGTTTATTGACTAATAATTCTTGACCCACTGTAATCTTGTAAGGTGGCTCAATTTCATTCCATGTTGCAATTTTTTTAAAATCTACTTGTAAATGTAAACCAAGTGAATAAAGTGTATCTCCTCTTTTTACAATATAGGTTTTTTTTATGTTTTCTTTGGGTTGAGTAACAGGAAGTGAAATATGGATAGTTTCATTAGTCTTTAATAGTTCTGCTTCATCATATTTTTTTTTTGAACAGCTTATTATTAAGAAAGAAAATATGATGACTACATTTCTATGGCGCATATTAATAAATTAAAAAAAACAAGTACTTGATAGGTCGGTCAGGAATGGTAATTAAATTAAATTGTTAAGACAAGAATATTCTTTGTTTTCAGTATGTCGCCATTGCCAATAGTGTGAGTTAGTTAAACCTATAGACAGTAAAGCACAAATCGCGCCAACTATTGAATTTAAGTTTATTTAATTAAAAGATTACTTATTAGTAAATGTCTCAGAAGCTTATTAATAAAATAGGTTTATTTACTAAAACTGTGATTAAGAATTTAACTATGTTAAATAATGTATAAATATATGCCAAATATCTTGTTTTATGTATATTATTTAGTAGCTTATTAAAATGATATAGAATTTTTCTCATCAACACAATATATAATTAATAGAAAATCAAGGTATTGGTATTAGAGTGGAATACAATAAAGGGGATGAACTGGAGGATAAGTAAAGTATTTTCTGGGTTTGTCTCTAAAAATAATTGAAAGTTTGATTATTTTATGTATTTTATTTAAATTATTTTTTTGTGACTGAGTTTGAAAAATGAGATAGGACAACTATTCTTAAAATTCAATAATTCATAAGATACTTCGCGGCATGAATGACGAAGGTGGGGAGCCAATCTACGAACAAACTCTAGGCTTAAGGGCGGAACGACTTCCCCTAAAATCAGTATCACTCTAATCATTTTGATTTAAATAATCT
>JAGLDH010000082.1 GCA_023145835.1 Methylococcales bacterium | reverse complement strand
TTTATTAATGGAATATATTTTGGCGGAAGATTCTTGCTAATCAGGTAATCTAATGCGTGTGTTTGAAGAGGTGTCAAAAATCTAGCGAGGCTTTGGTGAAAAGAAACCAGTGGGCTCAAAAACGAGGTCGTTTTGTAAATCCTTTATTTTTCCAGACAAGAATAAACCGTACCAGCTCGCACACCATTTTCGGGCTGTTCAAATGCAATATAACAAGATTGTCTTTGCAGAGCTTTATGCGCTTCCTTGTGGCAAGGTTAGTACCTTGG
This sequence comes from Methylococcales bacterium, assembly GCA_023145835.1. Taxonomy (GTDB): domain Bacteria; phylum Pseudomonadota; class Gammaproteobacteria; order Methylococcales; family Methylomonadaceae; genus QPIN01. The sequence continues at coordinate 1,737 of JAGLDH010000082.1, read as the reverse complement.
ACTCAAACTTATAGGGGAAAACTGAGTTGCTCATCCAACCTACGACTCGTATCCCCATCATACGGGTTGGTGAGAATAGAAACCTTTGCGGTTAATGATCTATTTCTTCATCAATTAACAGAGGTGTCCTTAATTCTGCTTTAAACGAAAAGTTTTCTTAAACGATCAAAGAGGCTTAATGAAAGAGAGTGAAAAATAACCTAAATGATCGAGTATTAGTTAACACCATGGTTATCTAATTTCCAAATAGGATCATTATTAGTATCAGTCCCTATAAATTTAAGGATAGCCCAGACATTTGATGAACCTTTATTCTCTGAATATAAAGTGGCTGACTGAATAACAATATCAAGGTTTTTTCTTATCGTGGTTGATAGAGTGTCTGAGGAAGCCTTTTGGTTTATACCATAGTTGTTTAATTTCCAAGTAAAATTACCACTGGAATCAAGACCATTAAAATCAAGAACCGCCCATACATTGGATGAATTACCATTGGTTGAATGGAAAGTGGCTGATCTGATAACAATATCAAGGTTTGGCCTGACAACCGTTAAAGAATCACTCTTTTCAGGATATAATTGAGTAGCAATTTTAATATCATCACTTCTTAATGTCCTTTGGTATTCATAAGAATGGTAAGGGTCAGCCGACATAATTGACTCTTTGTTATCTGAATGAGCTATGGCTAATAAATGACCGACTTCATGAGTAATTAAGCCTTGCAGTTCCTTTAAGTTAATAGGAATACTACCACTATTACTACCATCACCAGCATTGAGTATCATATGACCCTCCGTAATTACCGGTCCTGAACCTTTAACTTCTGAGTAACCACCGTTATCACCATGTGCATCGGTATAGGCTTTATTTGACCAATATCCTATAGTGATTATTTTATCTTTCGTATTATTAATGTTATTTTTTGTTATACCTTTATAGACGAATTTAATCCCAGAAATATCAGACCATGTACGCATTGATATTTTAATGGTTTCAATCGTATCTTTTTCAGAAAAAGAAGATAAATTTTGATTCAATGAATTGTAATACCACTCAAGGGTATTATTAATGTGACGACCTGGTTCATTGGGTTCGTTAAAAGTTCTCGCTTTTGATTGTTTGATTTCATCTTGAATTATTTGGTAATCACTTGCATACGTTTCTGTAATTAGGCCATTTTGAATAATGATTGCCAGTATTAATTTAGGTAGTAAGTTTTTCATGGTTAAATCCACGCAAGTTATTAATGAAATTAAAAAATAGTATAAGGTTTTCGATGTTTTATTACATTTATACTTGATAAATAATTAATATTGGTCATGTAAACTGAACATTATTGGCTGGGTAAAAATACTACTATGACTAAAAATTACAGCGGAGTATTTTGTGTGTATTTTTCTCATCATGTCGAAAAACCAATTAAAAAGTTAGTACCTTCTATTATCTGTAATAAATAACCGATCACCTATGATTTAGTTCATAGGTGATCAAAAAAACAATAAAGCCAGATTGATCATAGTACGAGTAGGGGGGGCACATTATTTAATACAAAATAAATGATCTGTTTTTAAAAGTCGTAAATTTAATTTTCAGAATCAATGCTTTGGATGCAGTTGTGAGCTACTTACTTAAGCTGTAATGGATTGATGTGGTCTTTATGAATATAAATAGAGCCTACTCAGTAAGTCAGCAATCGTTTTCCACAAAACCGTCCGATTAGGCCAAAAAACTGAACAA
>JAGLDH010000081.1 GCA_023145835.1 Methylococcales bacterium | reverse complement strand
CCTTGATATCCTGATATTACCACGATTTTCAGGATAGCTTTCCTATCTATTTTTTTATCAGGGATTAAATCCCTGATAAGTTGATATTTCCCGACAATTCAGGAAATAAAACTCATTCGAAAATAAGAATATTCACTTTATATCGATTTGTAATAAACTACAGAAAAGTTTTTTGAGTTGCATAACTATAGAATAACAAGGTTGTTAAAGTAACTACCAAAAATAAAATATAACTCGATCCTATGAAAAAGGAGCGATTGGCTGAGCTAGTACAATTTATAAAGTTGATATTTTCCTTTTTTACCTTTATTTTTTAATGCCTTACTTCCAAACCAGAAATTCTAAGCTCTACCCTTAATTGTCTAAAACTATCATCAGTTAATGCATCTTTTAAAATGACCATCGTTTTAGTTTTCTGTTTTCCATTATATTTTTTTCTGTAGTGAAAAAAGACTATATATGGAGTGAGTACTGTTGAAGGTAATATTTCTATGGAATCAAAATAATGATTTAATTCACTTATTTTCCAGCCATATATAGTGCTGTATCGTAAAATATATTCTTGTGAAATATTCTCTTGTTTTAAAGAAATAATCAAACTGCCAAGAATTAAAACAAGGGCTATTATTTTATAAATAATAGGTAACGGAATAAAAACAGCAACAATAACAGCTAATCCATGTAATATAGCGATCCCTTTAGTTAATGAAGGGGATGGGGCTATATTAAATTGTTTTGTTGCGTATTTTTTTGACAAGCTCAGCCAATCCTTGGTGTTCAGGCAACTGATTTCCTAACAAAAAGTAAATCAGTTGCGTATCTTGTAAACTCAAAAGCTCTATAAACAGCCTTTGTTCTTCTTTGTTAGCCTGTTTATAATCCCTCACCAAATAATCTTCTAACAAATAGTCTAATTCTTTAGTCCCTCTTCGGCAACGCCATTTTAATTTAGCTAATGATTCCACTTGACCAGAACTATCCTTCCTGACGAGTGATCATCAATTTTTTAATATCTGCAATTGCTTTTGCAGGATTTAGTCCTTTGGGGCAGGTATCCGTACAACTCATAATAGTATGACACCGGTAGAGTTTGTATGGGTCTTCCAATTCATCCAAGCGCTCTCCAGCATTCTCATCACGACTATCTTCTAACCAACGAGAAGCTTGTAATAAAACAGCAGGCCCTAAATATTTGTCACTGTTCCACCAATAACTAGGACAACTGGTAGAACAGCAAGCACAGAGCACACACTCATACAAACCATCCAGCTTTTTGCGTTCTTCCTTGCTTTGAAGCCTCTCTCTATCAGCAGGTGCAGGTGTTTGGGTTACTATCCACGGTTTGATTGATGAATATTGAGCAAAGAAATTAGTCATATCAGCAACTAAATCTTTAATTACATCCATATGAGGCAAAGGAAATATTTTAATCGCCCCTTCATATTCTTCTATAGCTTTAGTACAAACGAGTGTATTTTTTCCATTCACATTCATAGCACAAGAACCACACACGCCTTCTCGGCATGATCGTCTAAATGCTAATGTAGTATCAATTTCATTTTTAATTTTTAATACGGCATCTAGTACCATCGGCCCACAATTATCTAAATCAATATGATAAATATCAATTCTAGGATTTTCTCCGGTATCTGGACTCCAACGATAAACCTCAAATCGTTTTAAACGAGTTGCATTTTCTGGCGCAGGAAATTCTTTACCTTTTTGTAAAACAGAATTTTTAGGGAGTGTAAATTCAACCATTAGTAAACCCTCTTCTTAGGTGGAATAACCTTAACTTCATCTGTTAATGTATACATATGCACAGGTCTATATCCAATTTTAACTTTATCTTTTTCTAGCCAAAGTAAAGAGTGCTTTAACCAGTTCTTATCATCCCGTTCTTGATAATCTTCTCTTGCATGCCCTCCCCTACTTTCTTTTCTATTAGCTGCAGCAGCAATAGTAACGTAGGCTTGATCTAGTAAATTATCAAGCTCCAGGGTTTCAACTAAATCTGTGTTCCAAATCAGTGATGAATCCTCAACTTTCACATTAGCAAAAGAAGCTCTTATTTTTTTCAATGCTGAAAAACCTTCTTCTAATACATCACCTGTTCTATAAACAGCCGCATGGTTTTGCATAGTCGTTTGCATTTTTAAACGAATTTCAGCGGGCTTCTCAAATCCTTTGGCATATCTAATACGATCAAATCTTGCCAATGCCTTATCACAAGCACCTTTTTTTAAAGGGGAATGTTTCATTCCTGGTTTAATCAATTCTGCACAACGATGGGCAGCTGATCGACCAAAAACGACTAAATCAAGTAAAGAATTTGATCCTAGTCTATTTGCACCGTGTACTGAAACACAAGCGGCTTCGCCTATTGCCATTAAACCAGGCACAACTGTATCAGGGTTATCGTTTTTTAAGGTAACCACTTCTGCTTTGTAGTTTGTAGGAATCCCTCCCATGTTGTAATGCACTGTTGGCAAAACAGGAATAGGCTGTTTAGTTACATCGACATCTGCAAAAATTTTGGCAGTCTCAGAAATGCCTGGCAATCTTTCTTTAGTAATTTCTGGGTCAAGATGTTCTATGTGTAAGTAGATATGATCTTTATTAGGTCCAACCCCTCGTCCTTCCCTAATTTCCATCGTCATTGCACGGCTAACCACATCACGAGATGCTAAATCTTTAGCATTAGGGGCGTAACGTTCCATAAAACGTTCACCTTCTGAGTTAGTTAAAAAACCGCCCTCTCCTCTTACACCTTCGGTAATTAGACAACCTGCACCATAAATTCCAGTTGGATGAAATTGAACAAATTCCATATCTTGTAAGGGTAAACCGGCTCTTAGAACCATTGCATTTCCATCCCCCGTTACCGTATGAGCAGAGGTACAAGAAAAGAAAGTCCGCCCATAACCACCCGTTGCTAACACTGTCATATGTGAACGAAATAAATGCAGTGAGCCATCATCTAAACACCAAGCTAAAACGCCCTTACACTCTCCATTTTCCATAATAAGATCTAAGGCGATATATTCTACAAAAAATTCGGCATCATGCTTTAAAGCTTGTTGATATAAAGTATGTAATATCGCATGGCCTGTAACATCAGCTGCGGCACAGGTTCTTTGGGCTGTTCCTTTACCAAAATCAGTGGTCATTCCTCCAAAAGCACGTTGATAGATTTTGCCGTCTTCAGTTCGTGAAAAGGGAACGCCATAATGCTCTAATTCAATAATGGCAGGGATAGCTTCTCGACACATGTATTCAATTGCATCCTGATCTCCAAGCCAGTCTGATCCCTTAACCGTGTCATACATATGCCAGCGCCAATCATCCTCTCCCATATTCCCTAATGCTGCACTAATACCTCCTTGTGCAGCGACCGTATGACTACGCGTGGGGAAAACTTTTGTAATACACGCTGTTTTTAGACCTTTTTCTGCCATTCCAAAGGTTGCTCGTAAACCTGCACCACCAGCACCCACCACAATAGTATCGTAGGTATGTTCTATTATTTTATACTCTGTGGACATGCCTTATCCCATCATTGATATTTTCAATAGTGCAACAATTGCAGCTATCGCAAAAAATAAAAAAGTTAATTTCATCAACCAAATTGATGATATTTTCACCCATTCAGTATGCACATAATCTTCTATAACAACTTGTAGACCTAAGGCTGCATGATAAAATGCAGCAATAACCCAAGCTAATGCTAAAATTGTATCTAAAGGGCCTGCAAGCCAGACAACCATTTCTTCATGTGAAGCGTCTAGTAAATGCTGCGTAAAAGAAACCATCCACAATGACAATGGAATCAATGTAATGGCGGTTATTCTTTGCATCCAAAAATGCCCTGTGCCTGCTTTTGCAGACCCTAGGCCTCTTACTTTTGCTAAAGGTGTTTGATAATCCATACGCTTAATAAAAAATAAGGGTTAAAACTAAAGATAATGCTAATTCTATGATTGCATTTCTGTCCATATTATCTTTATCAAATCCATATCCAACATCCCATAGCAGATGTCTAATGCCATGACAAAGATGAAAAAATAAAGCATAAATAAAAAACCAAATAGCAATACGTATTAGGGTGTAATCCAGAAAGGACTGTAACTCCAAATAAGCATCATTACCTTGTAATATAAAAAAGAAACTAGCAACATATAAAATTAGCCCAAGTGCTAAAATAACACCCGTCATTCGATGGGTAATAGATATGATTCCAGTTAAGGGTAACCTGTAAACTTGTAGATGAGGAGAGAGGGGTCTGTTTGTTTGTTTCATAGCGTTTTCTTCTTTAATAATTGTTCTAGCTATACGATATAATATTCACATTGATTATAGCACCTAAATACTTATAAATATTATTGTTATGTTGAAAATATTTGAGGAAATTCTTTAATGATTAAAGGCAGTTGTTTGTGCGGAAAAATATCCTATAAAATTAGTAGCCCTATCGGTGAAATTACACATTGTCATTGCACAACATGTCGCAAAGCACATGGCTCAGCATTCTCTTCTGTAGCAGCAGTAAGCATAGATAATTTTGAATTAATCTCTGGTAAAAAATTATTAAAGCACTATTCTTCATCCCCTGACAAAGCCAGATATTTTTGCTCAAATTGTGGTTCGCATATTTATGCTCACCGTGAAGGACAGTCTCATTATATATTCCGTTTGGGTACATTAGACGATGACCCTCAAACCAGACCCTCAAATCATATTTGGGTTAGTTTAAAAGCACCTTGGTATGATCTAAAAACAGATTGTAGTTTACCTAAACATGAAAAATGGGCAGAGGGTCGTTAATAATGATTTAACACGTCTACATAGTCCCTATCAATTCTTTACCCTATCAAGCAGCTACCTACAATGTAATAAGTAGCAATCATTATTATTTATCTAACCCTGACTAACCCTATGAATAAAGACTGGATCGATTTTTTACAATCTAATGATGCCGTTGTTACTTCCGAATTAGACGTCACTTTTCCAGAAAACAAACAAAAAAATGACCACACCATTGCACCTGTTACTAATCTGTCTTTAGTAAAAATAACGGGAACAGATGCGGCTCAATTTTTACAAGGCCAGTTCACCTGTAATATAAAAGAACTTACCGAATCCATCAGCTTTTTTACTGCTTTTTGTAATGCTAAAGGGCGTACTATCAGTAGCCTACTCATTTATAAAAAAGATGATGTTTATTATCTTATTTTGCCAAATGAACTAGCAGATAAAGTCATTTCAAAATTACAGATGTATGTCATGCGATCAAATGTTCAAATACAAAATGTCAGCAGTGACTTCTGTTTAATTGGATTAACAACAACTGATTCAAACCTGTTAGCTAACCTCCCGGAAAATCAATTTAATGTTAATAAAGAAACCATTAAGCTTCCATCGAAAGATCATCGATATTTGATGATCAATTCATTAGCAGAGGCAATGTCTACTTGGACTCAATTAATACAAAACAATAATGTAACCCCAGTCAGCTCAACCTTATGGCTTTTTCAAGATATTTGCACAGGGATTCCCTGGCTTTCTCAAGTGACATCTGAAGAATATATTCCACAAATGTTAAATATAGATAAGTTAGGTGGAATAAGTTTTAACAAGGGTTGTTATACAGGGCAAGAAATCATCGCTCGTACCCATTATTTAGGTAAAACAAAACGTGAGTTGTTTCTTGTAGAATGTAGTTTCACTGCTATGCTTGATCTTAACAATCAGATATTCACAAATGATAGTAAGCAACCTTTAGGAAAAATCATATCCATTCAGTCAAATAATCAAACGACAAGAATGCTCACTGTTATGCAAAGTTCCGATACTAATATGCAAAGACTTACATTGAATAATCCTGACAAAGATGAAATCAACATAATAGATTTTCAATAAAGGTTTATTACAAATGCAATTCAAATCCGTCAAGGACTTTCTCGCTCATGTTCAAGAAGAACTTGATGCCAACCGTTTAGTTTTACCTACACTACCTGATGTTGCAATCAAAGTAAGAGAAGCCGTTAGTAAAGGAGATACTTCCTCACAAGAATTGGCTAATATCATTATTACAGATGCCGCTTTATCTGCAAGGCTTATACAAGTTTCTAACAGTCCTTTATACAGAGGAGCGGCTGAAATAAACAATATTCAAATGGCTGTTACTCGGTTAGGAGGTACAACAATCAGAACATTAATCACCAGTTTGGTGATGCAACAAATGTTCTCTCCTAGCACACCTCTTTTAAAAACATATTTTCAAGATATCTGGGAACAAGGGGTCAACGTATCATCAATTAGTCGAGCTTTAGTTACTTTTGTTCCTCATTTAAACGCAGATGAAGCGATGCTTGCTGGCTTGATTCATCAAATTGGTAAGCTTCCAATCTTGATGTTAGTCGAAAATATTCCCGAATTTAAAGATAGCCCCTCTAGATTAAATAAATTACTAGAAAAAGCTCATGCTCCCATTGGTAAAATGATTATGGATACATGGGATTTTCCTGAAGAATTAAAATTAGTTGCCTCTGAGTATGAAAATTTCCAACGAAGTCATGATGAGAAAGCAGACTATATTGATTTAGTTCAAGTCTCTTTTTTACAAAGTATTGCAGGAACAGATCATCCCGCATGTAGAGTAGATTGGAGCACAGTCTCATCATTCTCAAAAATTGGTTTACCATCTGATGAAGAAATTCTTGAAATTGAAGGTATATCGGAAGAAATAGAGCTTGCTCAGAACATGTTGGTTTAAATAGTGTAGCGTGAGTATTTTGTAACAACTTCATTCTTTATACTTCGCACAGTCACGGATGCGGTTTTCTATCGGTTGCTTTTTACCGATAGGCTGCGTTACTGAAAGGGTTGCGTAGCCAGCTATGCGCCCATTTCAGTGCCTTGCTATCGACAAAAATCAACTCGCTATAAAATCTGCATCCGTGACCGCGCGGTGTATATCATCATTTTTAAACCATTACTTCAAAAAAGGAATATAATCTACTGCTTATAAACGTATTCCTTTCTTCATCATGATAGATCATCAATCAGCACTTCAATTTAGACGCCTTGGGAAACTAACTATATGTGCTGTTTATCTCGTCATTCTTGTCGGAGGTATTGTTAGAGCTTCTGGTGCAGGAATGGGGTGCCCAGATTGGCCGACTTGTTTTGGTCAATGGGTTCCACCCACAGAAGAATCTCAACTACCCGAAAATTACCAAGAAATTTATGCTGAACGGGGTTATAAAAACACAAAATTCAACCCAATAAAAACATGGACAGAATATGCTAACCGATTAGTTGGTGTCTCCATTGGTTTTTTAATTTTCTTAACGGCTTGGTCTTCAAGAATTTATTTAAAAGAGGATAAAAGTATATTTTATCTCTGCTTAAGCATATTTTTTATCGTCGGGTTTCAAGGCTGGCTTGGCTCTGCCGTCGTTGCAAGTAATTTAAAACCCTTTATGATTACTTTACATATGCTATTAGCTCTTTTTATTGTTGCTTTACTTATTTATGCAATAGCAAAGTCTCAAAAGCATGACCTTATCTTAATTGATAGTAGTAAAATACCTTTAAAAGTTAACACCATTATTAAAATTGCAATGGGACTAACTCTTATCCAGGTTGCCATGGGTACGCAAGTGAGAGAAGCTGTAGATTTTATAGCCCACGAACATAAATATATTGATAGAGAATATTGGAGAGATAGTTTCCCTATTATTTTTTACATTCACCGGTCATTTTCAGCCATTATTTTATTTACCAACTTATGGATAGTCTGGAAAATAGCCCATTTTGTAGATAAAAACAACTTATTACTCCGCTGCTCTTACCTTTTAATCGGGCTAATAGGTGCAGCAATTATAGCAGGCGTAACCTTGGATAGGCTTGGTGTTCCTCCTGTTTCTCAACCCATCCATTTACTTCTGGCAAACTTAATTTTTGGTATACAATTTTTTATTTATATTTGTCTAGTTTATTCATCTAAAAACAAAGTTCAGAATTCATATTCTCTCAATTCAAATTAAATCAACCTTAAAAAAATAGCTATTTGCTCTCATAGGAATATGAGATTAAATAACCTCCGAAACTAAGAAATAAAAAACTCAGCCGCTAGCAAACCGAGTTTTAAAACAAATCGAGCTGTTGAGGTATATTTTTTTTCTTCTTATGCTCCTTAAGTTGACTTTGAACATAAGCTCTAATCACCTCCTCATTAGCACTCCCTATCGTTTCAACAATAATTTGATGGCTAACTAAAACCTCTACCAGCCTAAAAGTGATCACTGACATCCTTAATAAAACGTTTGAAACAAGGCGTAAAGTACTTGATGCTATCAAGAAAAACATACGGATTCAGTTTGATGAATATCTGCCTCAATGGAACTATAATGCCATTCCTGATAACCAGGAGGCTTAGGATTTAATTAAATCCTAAGGTTAGATTCTTTCATAAGTTAATTTTTTCCTTGGAATATTATTTTCTGATAAATTCAATTGCATAAAGAAAAGGTTGAAAGCTTAACTATAAATATTTAATCTTATTTATTTGTAATTCATGATATTAGGTATTGAAAACAGTGCTACAAGCTGCCCTATTGATTGTATGTTACGAAATTAATTTCGTTTATAGAGGGATTTTTTTTATCATTTGGTTGTCGTAGTTATTACATGTTCGTCTCTATGGGCGATTATGAAATACTCTTATATTTTAATACAAGGGGACAACTTAATTAATTTACCCCTCTTTTACAAAGGAATTTTAATGAAATATTTCAAATCATTGTTATTAAATAGTTATTAAATAGTTATTATGCTCTACTACTTAGCACTCTTTTTACTACGGCTGTCTTAGCTGATGAGCTTCTTAAATTAGATGCACTTAATGTGAATACTACCCCGCCCAGTAGTGAAAATGTTGTGGTTGTTAAAGATGAACAAAGTGGTTTAAAAGGTATTCAAGGTGTAAAAGATACGAAAGGAAAAATCGAATTTCCTATTGCTTTATCCTCAGGTGATTTTGAACTTACCGTGGAAACAAATTTAAAAGGTAACAGTACTGATCTATCCTTTTTTTTACAACAGCTGAGAATAATTTATCTTTTGAATTTAGCAAAGTTGGCCTTACTATAGAAAAACAATTTTTTGGTCAATCTAAAGCTTGGCAAAGCAGTGCAAAAAATACAGTTAAATTTGTCGTTAGCAAGGGTATTGCCAGTCTATTCGTTAATAATGTTTTTTTCAAAAAGGTTACTTTAAGCACTGACAAACAAAATATTAAGTACGATAAACTTGTTGTTACAAATATTCTAAGTGAAATCACGATCTTTAGTCTAAACTTGGCAAATGGTATTTCAAATTCAGCGGGTAGCACAGCAGCTGAATTATCAGGCGACTTGGTAAACCTTCGTCTTCCTCAAGTAAATTATAATACCCCAAATGGCGCTAAAAAGTTGTGGGCAGACCTAAAATCATATCCCAATGTAGAAGGAAAAATATTATTTGAAGTTGTAAATTTTGGTGATTATCCAAAATAGGACTGGCAAGAGCCATCAGCTTAAGACCGGCTGATGGCTTTTTTATCTATAGAGTGACTAGTCGCAAGTTTTAATGGCTCAAATAGATATCCTTCCACTAAGAACAACATTTCATTGATTGACTCAATTTTAACAATAGGCGTTTCTTCTGTTTCCCCTATCGTCCCACAATGCACATTTCATTAAAATGAAGACTTCCACAATATTTGCATTATAAAGCCATTGTATATACTTGACACTTTTGCTGGTCGACCCTATCTGCTATTTTCAGTTAATGTAGGCCACCCGCCATCATGATAGGTTCTTATCTGTATACGGCAAGCAAGAATTGTCATTCAATGAAATGCGACGATTGAAAACACTGTAAACCTGAGGTAGGCACAATAATTCCACACCCAATTGATTTTTTTAGGATTATTGCTGTTTTCCCATACCTTCGACCACTTCAAAAACCTGCCTGGCAGACACTCCGATGAAGACTTCAATCAGCCCTGATGGCCAACTCACCTTAACTGAATAATTACTCACTGGAAAAGAACCTAGACCAAATGTTGGCCAAGGACTTTCTGATGAAGCAAAACTACTCCCTGCTCTAACTTCTCGAACTTGACTAACCTGAGGATTTGAAGGAGAAAAGACTTCAATTCTAGCTCCAATTCCCATGCGGTTACTTATTGTTCCAACAGGCCGAATGGTCAGCCACCCATTGTTATTTCCTTTATTCTGAAGTAGAACAGGTTGACCATTAGGAATATCAAAATTAAAATTGTAAAAAGGAGGTGTGGTAACTTGAAAAGCTGATCGTATAACCACAAGATCAGGAAATCCATCTCCATTATAATCTCCTTGAGCAACACCAGAAACATTGTCGCCACTTAAATCAATGTCCGTTGCATTAAGATCTGCAACAAACCCCCTGTTGCCTTCATTACGAAAAAATTCGCCTGGACTGGCATCTGAACCAATAACTCCAAACACAGGAAGAGAACCCGCTTTAAATAAGTCTAAATCCCCATCATTGTCAAAATCTGCCATCGTGGCACCCCACGAAAAAGGCGTTTCTGCTAAAATGCTGCTTGTCACATCTGTAAAAGTTCCATTTCCATTATTTTGCATCAACGCGTGTGGAAACAATAGATTTGATGCAGTTCCCGTACTACTAGAAAAAAAATCAATGTGCCCATCGTTATTAAAATCACCAAATGTCATTGCCATCCAAAAACCTGGAATATCAAGTCCAGCCTCTGTTGCGACATCGGTAAAAGTCTTGTCGCCATTGTTTCGAAACAAATTAAAGGGGGTGGCTCTCAGTAATTCAGTCCCATATATCTGTTGCCCCACTTTAAATCCATTGCAATTTGCCACAAAAATATCCAACAAATTGTCATCATTGTAATCACTAAAACCTACGGCACACGCACCGTCACTAATAGTTTTACCTGTCACTTCATCCACATAAAGCCCCGTTATACCCGCAGATTTTGAAATATCAGTGAAGGTTAAATCGCCGTTATTTAGATAAAGTTTGTTTGGGTGAGATCTCCCTCCGCCGAAACCACGGACAAAAGGGATATGGCCGGGACTTGCGATAAAAATATCTAGGTAACCATCATTATTAATATCAGCCATTGCAGCACTCCACTCTGTGCCACCGCCTTTAATTTTTGACTTCCAGGAAATATCCCGAAAAGTGCCATCTCCTTGATTGTGATACAACCTGACGGGACTTTGGATCAAGGGAGATACTGCATGACCATCACCTGATAAAAAAATGTCCGGATAGCCATCGTTATCAATATCACCTACAACGACGCCTGAGTTTCCATAAGTAAAAGCAACGCCTGCTTGTTGACTAACATTGGTAAAAGTACCATCGCCATTGTTCCTAAATAGCCCATTTTCAAAACGTCCTGGGCTGTTGTTAAACATCTTACGTCCATTCGTCATAAAAAGGTCTAAATCACCATCCTTATCATAATCAAGCCAAGCGGCTCCTCCTAATCCTTCACCTCCGCCACGTCTAAAATCTAATACAGTTGATTTATCTTCAAAATTCAAACCCTTTCTGCTAAAAGTTTTACTGGAAACTTGTTGAGATATTACTAAACAAATAACAAGGGGGGCGAGTAACACTTTTATTTGATTTATCTTTAATCGTTTATTCATCAAATATCTCCTTCAATCATAACAGTTGTCTTCAACAGCAAATGTACCCTGAAAAATAATCATATCGCTATCTCAAAAACATCACTTATCCTAACAAATCAGCCGAGAATGAATTTTTCGCACAAGATACTGTTACTAATTGATTGATTTATCAATGATTATTATTGGATTATGCTTTTTATTTTCTACTTTAGAAAGATCAATTGTTCTATTTTGCAAACTTAATCACAAAAATTAAAAGACGCTGGTAGGGCAACTATCACAGCGATTGGGATATTACTTTCAGGTTTAAAAGTTGGTATTAGGAAATGAATAGGGTCTACATATTATGGTGTTGCTGGAGCACTGCTGCGTTTACATCCAGTTTCTATCGTAGGTCTATACCAAATAAACGGGTTTGATGAGATGTTTTTTCGGGGAGTAACATTTTTCGACTTTTCGACCAGAAACTAAAAAGGTACTTTAAAATTTCTGGTCGTTTGGATGACATGGAAATTAAATTATTTTCTTTAATATCAAAAAAATAAAAAGTTTTGTAGTTAGGCGCGCCATCACGCGCTTCATGTTAGATTTTGGGGCTCCATGTCACAAAAATCGATTTTCCATGCGGAGAATCATTAGGCTCCATTCGCTAACGCGAACATTGGCAAATTTTCCTGCACCTTCTGGAGACTATCAGCCCATCTGGGCTGACAATGGCCGACTAATTAATGGGGATCTCCAATCTAGGAGCAAGTCCATCCCCCCCGGCAAGTACCGCAATCCAAAATCCACTCCAAGGATTCATTGGAACATTTCCTTGAATAATACTGTACGATGCTCCGTTATAATGCCAGAATCTATTCTCAACAATACCTGCATTTTTTGCCTGATCTAATGTACAACCATTGACGCATAGACCACTATTAGTAACCACTCTATAGTGATTCAAAGCAACATTGTTAGGAAAAGAATGCCCTGCCATATTCCATTGAACAAGTCCCGATTTTGAGGCCAATGAAATTTGGTAGCATTTGCTACTGCTCGCGCACTGAGCTGATGCAGTTGTCGTCGTTTGAGTACTACCGACGGGTAAATCAAGAGTAGCTGTCGATCCGTTGAGATGAATAACCCAGTAACCAACACCCTGAGCCAGATTACCCTTCAGCCCAATATCTTTATAAGCATTGGTAATGGGGTTGTAGGAAAAAACAACCCAATGTGTGCCGTAAGTACCGGATAAATCATCACCAAAAACAGCCTGAACTGTTTTGGCATTACTTGGTAGCGTACAAGGCAGGCTGATTTGCTGCCATTGATTAGAAGGTAAGTTCATCACCGTAGCAGCAGTATTACATGCAACAGAGGGGGAGAGTTCTGCTAGTGAGTGTTGCACCCCTGTTCCTGCAGACCACGCCCAAACCTTTGGATTTGTGCCGGTCTCTACTTCGATCATTCCACCATAGTTCCATGCCATTCCATCGTTAGCATCTTGCCAAGAGCTTCCTGCATCAGTAGAGTATTTAATACCAAGCGAATTGCCGGAGCCACCTGAAAAATAACTTTCAGAAGCAGTTGCGTAAATAAGATTAGAGTTTTGCGGAGCAATTGCAACACCACGCATAAACTTATCTGTAATGAGCTTAGTCCAAGTATTAGTATTCCCCGCAAAGTCTGAGCGGTAAAGCCCCTTACCTTCTCCATAGACAGTCACATAAAGTCGATTGGGAACACTGGGGTCAGTTTGTATATCAAAGACTCCTTCCCAGGCATACAAAGTGGTTACGGCTGAACCTGTTGACCAATCGATATTAGAATCTGTCGGTACAATATCTTTACGCGCGGGTGAATGAGCTGGATTTCCACGCATTTCTTGAATACCCACTTCATTCCAATTTGCACCGGCATCTGTGGATCGCCATAATCCATTTTTTCCTCCAGCATAGACTATATCGCCATTAAACTTATCAACTTCAGTAAATTTCAGCCCACCATTTACAAGCACTTTTGACCAAGCCACCCCATCATTAATCGATTTATAAACATCACCCTTTACGGTCATATAGAGCGTTCTATTATTAATAGGGCTATTAATATCTAATGAAAGACCGTATATTCTGATCGAATTATTTCCTGTGGGAAGACCCGTATTTATTAATGTTAAACCGTCTCCATAAGCAGTACTTTTGAATAACCCCGTTTTGGAAATAAAGTTTTGTGTTTCATCACTATATTGACCTTTACTGAAAGAAACCCAAACTACGCCTTCTCTAGCAGGATCATTGAGTAAGGTAGAAATATTAGCACCCTCCCCTTTTACTGCAAGTTGTGGGTCGACAGGAACATCACCGATATTCCATACATATTCAGAATACTGATTATAATTGGGTTGAGTACGTGCCCAGCTTAAACCATGATTATTACTATGCCAAAAGCCTATATCGTAGCCTCCCATATAAACTACATTACGGTTGGAATCACTGATATCTAGCGCATGTCCATTGATATTATCAACGCCAGTAGATAACCATTGATTTGTCGCTATTTTTTTAGTAGACGATAGATTTAAATGCTTACCTCCATCAATTGTTTTACTTGAACCAGCTCCAAATACACCATACATTCTGTCAGAATTAAAAATATCTTTTGTTAATGTTTTAGACAATCCATTAAAACTAGGAGTATAAGCATAGTACTGGTTATCGGTATAACCAGTAAACCAATTTGAAACTAACCCTGTGTGAGTCCATGTCTGCCCACCATTGATAGTTTCCCAAGTTCCTGCATTGTCATTCCAGTCGTAAGGGAACAGAATATCGACTAAGCGAATGATATTTGGGTTACTGGTACCTACACTGATAATTCCTGTTTTATCTGACAGCTGGGTAATGTTTACTCCGTTAGTGATTTTATAAAACTCACCAGAATTCTCATTACCCCCGATATATTCGTAATCTTCCGTTAGTGTTGTTGGACAGACATTTGCTACAAAGGTACTAACAAAAACGATATCAGTATTGATAGGATGGACATCCATATCTAGAATAGAGCCAAGATTTGCCCCCAGTTGTGTCCAATTAGCACCGCCATTATTTGATTGGTAAAGGCGTGCAGCACTACAGCCCCAGCGGGATTTACCCGTAAGTGCATAGACTATGTTTGCATTAGCCGGGTGTACTAATAGCTTAACCATGTGTTGGTTAGGTGGTAAACCTGCTCCCGGTACAAGTTGCCAATGTGCTCCACCATCCGTACTTTTATAAATACTACTAGGCGTAACCGGATCCCACTTATGTTGAGTCACGTAAACAATATTAGGGTTAGTTTTAGCGACAACGATACTTTCTATATATTCCACAGGGAGAGGATTTTGAACGTTAGGTAGGACACGATCAAAATGCACTCCCCCATTTGATGTTTTGTATAGACCATTCCCTGTCCCTACAAAAAAAATATTTCCATTCGTGGTATGAAAACCCAAAGCACTTGTATGAGTCGCTATTAAGTTGCTATTCGCACCCAACGCTTTCCAATGATTACCATCATCAGAACTTAGATAGACTCCACTTAGATCTGAGGCTACCAGTAAATTTCCATTGGCAGTGGCGCCCGCCATGGCTAATGTCCCACCACCACCAGGATTAGTTCTAGTCCAATTGTGTGCTGCAAATACACTTGAAAAACTAGAGCATAGAAAAGCAGTTGTTAGTATTGTTGATCTTAAGCCAAATGGCTTTGTGATTTTCATAACATTAACTCCCATCATTATTCAATAATAATTGTTATATTCTTGGTCTATATTACTCTGATTATAACTGGAGTCTGAGGTAATTTAAAAAAACCTTTTTATAAATAAGGTAATAACCCTCTATTTCATTCATTGTTCGTCTTTTTACTCTATAAATTATAACCTTAGTTACTAAAAAAATATTTTAAAAAACCAACTTACAGACGCTTTATCCGACTTTGTTAGCTTTAACGATACTGATTAAATCAAGTGCTTACACATGATAAACACTACAAATTATGTTCTAATGGAATATGATAAATTGTAGTTTTATTACGATTAGGTCTTATGTAACCGGATGCCACCTACTTCACTCAATTTGTTTAATAAGTGCTTACCATCAGATCTATCATTAAGATGTAATCATAGCGTTAGACAACTTTTAGATTCTATTATTAACTAATATTGGATATAAATATGAAAAAGGTACTACCTAGATTGATATTGGCAGTGATTATTCAAAACTGTCTATTTACAATAGCTTATGCTAGTGATTATCAAATCAAGCAAAGTCAAAAAGAAGAGAAACAATCAAAATATAAAACCTTAAATGCCCCTAATGGCACCCCAACTCATACTAACAATACAGTTGAATGGTTTTATAATTCATTAAACCAAGGTTTATCCACTTTTTCTGAAAAAGAGACTATTGAAACCATTAAACTATCAATGCAATCATGGTCTAATATTTCAGGGATTAAATTCGTTTATAAAGGTAAAACGAACAACCTTATTAAAAATACTAAAGATGGCATAATCACAATAGGTTATTGGTCAAATAGAGCATATATCACTAAGTTTGATAGTGATGGTAAAGCTGAAGCTGGTTTAGTAAAGGTTTTATGGGCAGGATTAGTACCCAAAATAACTGAAGGTTATATGATACTCAATGCAGGTAATAACAGTAAGAGTGGTTCCATCCCAAAGACCTTAAAAGACTTGAAAGGTTTAATTACACATGAAGTGGGGCATTTATTAGCAATTGATCATTCAGAAAATGAAGATTCAATTATGCATACAAAGCCATATCATCCTTATGAATATCAAGCTATTTTAAAAGATGATGATATAAGAATAGCCTCTTTATTATACCCTCATAGTACTAATAAGCCTTTGACTGCGGTAAGGCCAAACTTTCAAATTGTTATCGGATCTGCTACCTATGTGTCACCTAATGGCAAATCTAATATTAGGGCAGTTCTTGATTTTAAAGGAACAGACTCTAGTGGTGATTATTTTTGGAAATTAAAAGCCTATAGTATTAACAAATCAAATACTAATAAGCCTTTGACTACAGTAAAATCAAATTTAGATATTGTTATCGAATCTGCCCAATATCATTCATCCAATGGAGTATCAAATATTTGGGCAATTCTTGAATTTAAAGGAACAGATTCTGCTGGAGATATTATTTGGCAATTAAAAACCTATGGTAACAACTAAGTACCCAAGTTAAATTAATTTAACTTGGGTACTTATCAATCAGCTATGGTAGATAGTGTTCATAATAAACCTAGAATTTATTGAGAAATAATATAAGCCTTTACCTGCAGTGCAGGAAGAGAAACATTCTCAGTAAAACCAGTATAAGTGGGTAAAAGAGCTTTTTTGGGTGTAATACCTGAATAAGTAGCAGATAACGCAACCTCAGAAGTTTCAGTTACTTCTTTAATGTGTAATCCTCCTTTCAATCCATATTGGCTGGCATCAAAAGTGAAAGAAAAATCCAAGTCATCTGTCATCGATGCATTAACTAAAACAACAGCAACTCGACCGTCTTTACTTTTCCATATTGAGGACTGAATCGCTGAAATGGTCACAGGTACAGTCGGGTTTACCTTCCATGTTGAAGTAATATCAGGAATATTCCCTGTAAGAGGTATTCGTTTTTGCATTTCACCAAATGACATAAAATCTCGTAACTTATAACGCATGGTAGCTATTCTTTTAACAAATGGAGCTGCCTTTGCCGCCCCTGGCCCTTGAGGGTCTACTAATGGATAAAAGAACCTACCCGGTTGAATACCATGAGAAAATGACTGAGCTAATTTACTGTAAAATGAAGCATGATTGAAAATGAAGGCACTACCCCCTGTTGATGTCCCAAAAAGCTGAACTTTTCCAGAATAAACAGCTGGAAATGCTGGAACAAGGTTGGGGTCAATCCACCTATCGGTTAAAAAACCATCGACTTGATCTGTTAAATAATCAGACCCTCCTTCAACGGTAACAAATTTCCCGGCTGGAATTGCTGTGTGGATTTTTTTAAACATTTCACTATAGCCATCACGCCATAAACTACCGCCTCCCAAGAAATGTCCATGATTTATGTCCATACATTCTACAGTAGAAGCTGATGCAACCTGATCTAAGTAAACACCTGCCGCCCCCATCCGATCAGTAATCTGATCACTGGTATTAGTCATAATATTTTGCCAAGGTGTTTCAGTTGGACACATAACAGCAGAGATAAATTCCTTATTAGCAGCTCGATTTTCAAAAGATTGAGTCCAATATATTTTACCATCATCACCTTTCTCTATTTTTTTAGTAGCAGAAGCTAAACCTTCGTTTTTAAAATTAAATTCACCCTTTAATTCATCATCCCATAGTCTGCCATTTATATAAGGCATGATAAATGCGTCATTATTGCTTTGAATATTATTAATAAGCTCAGCAACTCCAACTTTTTCGGGAAAGTAATTTGGAAAACTATCATCTTGCCGATGATGATTCCATTGATAAAAATGTATACCTACAGTAATACCAGGAAAATAGTCTATAAATTTCTGCATGGAACTTTGTATCTGATCAGCTTGAAAAGCAAATTCACCAAAATTAGTCCAGACACTTATTTTGCCAATATTAGCTTGTCTTGCCTCTCTTTCTGGTGTTGATTTTGGCCAATAGTTAGCTGAAGCTGAAACCCATGATTTGTATATTTGTGCTGCTTCGTACCAATCACCACTGAATAAATCCAATTCAAAATGTCCAGGCATTTCCCAATCATTTCCGGCAATGGTCATATCTGGAATGGAGAACCCTCCTTCCATTTTTACACCCTTGGACTCATTACTGACTCGGAATGATTTAAACGCTGCACTTGGGTCATGAAAGCCAAAATAAATACCATAGTCAGCATTATAATAAGCTAAAAATTGCATCGTTGACAAAGAGCCCCAAGGATAGCGACCATCATAGTTTATTGCGGTTCCGGGGTTAAAAATAAGTTGTCCTGAATACCTAGGTATAAGAAATTGATCCTCACCCTCAGCTTTAATATTAATATTAGGAAAATTAACGTTGATTAAACTATGGTTATTACCCAGTCCTGTTACCGAAAGATCCCATTCAGATTTAGAACCTATTGTTTTAATGGTAACTGTTGCAACTAATGTGCTGGGTAAACCATTCTGGGTAGGATTGGAAAATGTAAGGGTACTGTCCGCACCTTTATTTGACAAAGTAACATCTGTTGATCCCCAGTTAGCAGAGGAAGTAATAGACCCTGACAACTCATTTGTAGTATTTTTAACTAACAGACTAAAAACCTCATTTTGGGCATTACTATTTGAAATTTCAACACTCCCATTTGTAATACTCGAAACACCAACTCCATCGCCCGTTTTTTTTAATGTAATCCTTAATTTACCACTGCTGACTATTTGTATTTCACAACACGATGGTCCCGGTGGGTTAAATATCAGATTTCTCAGTAAAAAGAAATCAGCTCTATTGACTCTTCCATCTCCATTCAGATCTGCATCAGGATCTTGACTTTTAAATCGATTTAAAAAAATGAAAAAATCTGCTACATCAACTATTTGATTATTATCCAGATCAGCATCACAGCGGTTACCATAACCATCCCCATTACTGTCTCGTTGTGCTGGATTAGCGACTGTAATACAGTTGTCTTCTATATCGACAATACCATCACCATCTTGGTCAGCGGCTATTGCCGTTACTTGAAAAGAAGCTAACAACAATAAAATCAGCCAATGTTTTGAAGAAAATGGTAATCGGCTCTGCCTTGCAGGCATCAATTTCCTAAGGGATTTAATAGATAAAGTTTTCATTCTCAACTCCTTAATTAATAATCAATAGATGTTTTAAGACCGTTTTGATTTTGATTTTAATTTATAATTATTATTCTGAGATTAATTATCTCAGAAAGGATATCAACCCCCAGAGTAACAGGGTGAATAGATTCCTTTCTAATCAGGTTGATATTGTATTTACTGCAATAATTTCAATACTAAATATCCATTGTTATTATGACCAACAGTGACTTCTACCTGGCCATTTAAAACAGGGATATCCCCATTATTGCCAAAATAATCAGTCACATTTGATGGAGTAATGCCATCAAAAGAAATGGTGATAGTTTCGTTATTATTACTATGATTAGAGATAATTAAATAAGAATCTCCGTTATGATCTCTTGTACCAATATTGATAAATTCACTTCCCTCAACATGTGCTTTCCAACTTGTCCAGTGTGGCTGCCTAATTAGAGGTGCAATTAAATCTAATTGATTAAAAATCTGATGAATAACTGGAGCCCAAGGCTGCTGTTGGAACGACTTAGGATTATGAACACTACTTCCATCCCCTACGCCATCTTTCCAAACAGAAATGACCTTCCCTCCTTGAATAATTCCAAACCATAACGATGGAATAAATTTATCACCTAAATAAGTCTGTAACTGGATGACTGTAGCGGGGGCTTTATGATTTTGAGTTACATCCATAATGCCAATAGTCTGTTTTGGCGCCGCGCCTTCAGCTGGAAAACCAACTCCACCCAGTCCAACGTAAGAACCCGTGATATCCATATATTGGTTGCTATATAATCTAGATATACCAAATTGTCCATTCAGATAAAAAATGGGTCTTCCACGGTTGCCATTTATGTCTTGGTCATTTTCATCGATAAAATTTACCCATGCATTTTTAAAACCATATTCCTGTATCTTGGCATTCTCATTGTCCAGATAATGAAAAAGCATCGAATAAGGTTTTCCTTGTTCTCTGATATAACCCTGAATTTCTATAAAACGAGCCTTTTCACCCGTTGCTATCGAACTGTATTCTCCTTGCACTCCATCTGGCAACGTATTGCTATTAGCACCCATACCAACAATATATTCAAACCCTGCAGCATAAGCCTCACTCACCTGATTTTTATCGTACATTCCCATGACACTATTAAAACCATATTCTCGATAGGCCTTAAGCTGCCCTCTAAAATAATTGATTGGATTCACACTTCCACGAGAAATTATTTTTGGAATGATTGGCAGCCAAATACCTTCTTTATTAACACTATAATTACCCAGTTTATCAACTCGAATATAGTCACTATTGAACGCTAATTTTTCTGTATCAATGAATTCTCTTGGTGTTATTTCTTCTTTAATTTCAACTACTTTTAAGTCATCAAGAAATACACGTGAAGAACGGTCTAAGTTAGATCCATTATCACTAACAGGGCTAGGTTTATAAACGTCAGTACCATATATAACATTAGCAACCCTAGTATCAGTACTAAATGAACGGGTTGTTGTAAATACTCGCCATCTAACCGCTCCACTTTCTAAAGGAATAAAAGGTAATAAAAATTCTTCCCACTCATCCTTTTTGGAAGCATTCCAATAGACTTCATTCCAACCTGCTATGCTGCGTGGCGAGATACCAAAAACGATATGCTGACCATAGGGGACTTGACTCATTTTCATATAGCCGCTGAGTAAATATTTTTTACCTTTTTCAACTTGAAAATCGGTTGATGTTAAAGCATTACCCCAATGATGCGTGACCAATTCAACACTACCACTTCCATCCTTTGTATGAGAATCATTGGAAATATAACTGTGCAGGTCAGAATTTACGTAGCCAGCAAGTGTTTTAAAGGTAGGATTAGTTCCTTCTAATAAATTAGGCAAGCCATTATCTGATAGTCTGTAATTTAATGAAGAAGGGCCTGGCGGCTGATTAAACTGATTTAGCAATAAAGATATGTCAGCAATATTGACTATCCCATCCCTGTTTAAATCAGCATCAGGATCATTTGAATTAAAACGATTTATCAATAAAACAAAGTCGACTACATCAACAATTAGATTGTTATCTAAATCTGCATCACATTGATTACCATAGCCATCACGATCAGTATCCCGTTGATTAATATTTACAGCTTTGATGCAATTATCCAGAGAATCGACAATGCCATCTCCATCAATATCTTGATTTGAAACACCAGCTAATGATTGAGAAGAAATAAATATAAAGAATAACAACAAATATAATATTGATTTAATATTTTGTTCTTGAAACAATTGATTTTTTTCTTTAAGTTTTATAGTCATAGTTTTCATCCTTATTCGTAAGCTATTACTTTTGAATGAGAAAAACCTATGGGTTCTAAGTCAGATAATCAAAAAACAGACGACCTAAACTTATTAGCTGAATAAATAAACTACTAATGTTTAGGTTGTATGATGAACCCTAAAACATCATTAGCAGATATATTTTTTGACAAAAAACCCACCAATATCAATTAAAGTAAATCTAAAAAATTTGTAGCACTAACTAAAATTTATTAATAATAAAATAGTGATACGTATTTTTTAAGACATATTTCTGTTAATTAATAAAAACGATGAAGTACATAAATATATCTCTTTATTTCCCCTTATACTTAAATTAAAGAAGATATCTAGATAAAACTTTTTATCAAGCAGATAAATTCTAAGCATTTAATTTATAAGATAAAATAATACATACAAATATAACTTTAGTTAATTAATACATTAGACCTTACTTATAATGCTGTCAAGGGTATAACGCAATCAACTTCAAAGAATTATAATTTTAGGGATTTTAGGGCGATCCTACATATTATCAACAATATAAACACCATATATTTTGATAACAACCCACGGATATTGCCAGTACAAGCTAATATAATAGTTATTTCTATTGCACTATCCATCACATTAACTATCTCTTTAGAACTTACAGCTCAAATTAACCTATTAAATATAGGTTAATTTCGACTATTTACTGATATCGGTGAATTTTTTCACATGATATGTGAAATGATTTACACATATGAAAATCATTTTCAAGCTCTGTTTCATATTGGGCATTAGTACCTTGTTTTTTATACGTCGGTGGCTAAAATTATATAACGAGATAGTTAATCTTTTTTAGTAAGGTTTCGATTCCAATTTTAAATAATTACTGTTTATAACTGAAGTATCTGATGCAATCGAAATAAACTTATTAAAACGCTTACACAATATGACCCAGTGAATTAAGATGAATAATCAAAGAATGTATTTTTCAATTGGAATATTATTACTGCTTAGAATAGGCTTATTTGTTTATTTTATTCTTATTGGTGGGGATGTTATATCTCCAGATTCCCCCATATATTTAACACTGGCAGATAACCTATTAAACTATCAGATTTTTTCCAAAGAAACTATAGCACCCTTTGAACCCGATTTTTTTAGGACACCTGGATATCCATTTTTATTGGCGATCTTAAAATATCTAGGAGCAACCAACCTCTATTGGGTGGTTTTTGTGCAAGAATTATTATATTGCTATTGTGCCTGGATTTTTTTTCGATTCGGCTTACCCCTTTTCGGCAAAAAAATTACTTTCCTAGGTTTATTATTTTTATTACTTGAACCTGCCGGTTTTACAAATAGTAAATATATATTATCTGAAGTTCTTTTTTTGCCTTTCCTTTATTTGGGTCTATTTTTAATCGGATTCTATTTAAAAAAAATTGACTGGCGTTATTTAGTTCTAAGTGGTTTTTTGATTGGACTTGGGATTTTAGTTCGCCCAGCTTTATTATATATCTCCATTATAATTTGCTTCACTTTACTTGCCTTTGATTTCCGTAATAAACAACGCTGGTTACATGTTGGATTATTATTTTTTACAATTTCCTTAACAATAAGTCCATGGGTAGTTCGTAATCAGCAATATGATGACGGATTCTTTTTCAGTGGACAAGCAAGCAATATGTTTGCAAACTATCATGTTCCATCTATCTGGCAATCAACTAAGGGGATTCCTTTTTTAGAGGGTCAAAAAATTATTTCGTCAAAGGTAAAATCTACAATACAACAACAAGAACAAAACTTAGGTCACGAAATATCAACAATAGAAAAGTTTAGAATTCAACAACGGCTTGCTTTGCATGAACTTTCAAAATACCCTGTTGAATATAGTAAAAATTGGATATTAGGTGTTCTTAACACTATGTTAGGAACACAAACAACTAACTTTTTTCAGGTACTAAAAATCACCAATACCCCTTTAATTTTTGAAGAAATTAAGAATTTAAATTCATTTGGCGAAGTATGGGAATATTTTGCATCACAAAATATTATTAATTTATTTCATTTAATATTGCGGGTAACTATTGCTGGATTTGCTCTGATTGGTATTTTGGCAATCATTTTTAAGCATAAAGATTGTTTTCTATGGATAGTAATGCTTGTGAATTTATATTTTATGTTCATCCCCGGGCCAATGGGATATGGACGATTCCGTTTTCCAGTCGAAGTCTTTTGGTTTGTTCAATCCTGTTATGGGCTTCTTTGGGTAATTTCATTTCTAAAAAAACCAATGTGCCATCCTATAAATCATCATGTTTTTTTAGATTCCATGTCACATAGAAAGATGATCAAATAACTTTCAGACTATACCTTTAGATGTAATCAAATAATCAAGTTTCACAAATTCACCCAAGTCTTCTGGGAGATTAAAATCAATAGGTTGCTCTGCAACTTATTGATCAATCATCCTAGAATAATTGAATTTTATTCCCAAAAAAACTAAAACCTTAAAGAACCACCAGCAAATACACTAAAATTTGAATAAGACGAAGCTTCATATCTACCTGCTGAAAGATATAGATTAACATCATCCTTATAATTCCAAGTTAAAGTACCTGTTGTATTAACCTGAAATTTAAAACCATTACCATCTTCTTTCCCCACTCCAGGTGCAACGTTAAATTCTGTTACAAATGCTGCTCCCCATTCCTTTTTTAAATTAAGTGGAACTGCGAAAGATATGTATTTATTAGGAGTCCAAAATAGATCATTTTCGTTCTGAATATCATCATAAATAAACTGGGTACCTATCGTAATATCAGGGTTTTTCCATACCCCCCTACCAAGTTCAACAACTACTTTGTTCCGTTGGTTGTCATCAGTGTAATAGGAATAAGCGTAGTTAGCTTTTAAAAATAGAGAATCAAGTAATTTCAACTTAAACCCAGCACGTGCTCTGCTATAGGCCAATCCATTTAAAATTGCACCGGCAGTATTGACATAAGTATGGTTAGCTGAAAAAAATAAACCTAATTGCCTCCCAACTTCTGTCTGAAGCTTAATTGACCCCACGGGGAATGTCTCTCCTGATTTGGAGAGGATTGGAGATGAGTCTCCAGAAAAATCTGCCATTCCTGCTGAGATGGAGAGTAAAGATTTAGCACTAATTTCGTAGTTAACTTTTCCTTCAAACTGGTGGCCATGAGCCCGAAAATGATGTTCCTCTGTTAATAATCCTGTCGTGAATTGTTGATCAAAATTCAAATATTTATAATAAGCTGCTAATGATAATCCATCTGAAATAGGTATTTCAACCGTTGAGCCAAAGCTGTAATAAGAACGGTTTGCATTATCCTCAATATACTGACCATCAATTTTCACAACATCTTTAAGACGACTATCAAGTACTGCAATATCTGTCAATACTATAGGATTATTTGGTTGAAGAGCTCTAGCTTTTTCTAGCTGTTTTCTCGCACCGGTATAATCTCCGCTCCATCGCAAAATTCTACCTTTTTTAGCCAATAACTCCGCCTTATCAATTCCTCCATCACGTTCAAGCTTATCAAGAATTTTTATTGCTTGATCATATTGTCCTGCATCCATTTTTAAACGAGCTAATGCGTAAGGCACTGATATAGCAGGTTCAATAGTCTTTAATTGTTTAACCAGATCTTTGCCTGTAAGGGTACGTGGAACTTCAAATCTGGGCAGAGAAAACCTTGGTGAATTTTTAGTAACAGGATAATCATTGTTTACATGAAAGGCTAATTGAAATTGATTTTTAACAATATCATGATTTAAAGTAAAAGCTTCTGGTTCATTAGATAAAGACCTATGCCCTTGGTCACTAAATGGAAAAGCAAAAGCAAACACATCAGACCCTGGTATTTTATTTTCCATAGCCTCCTTACAAAACTTTAAATCTTGAGTAATACGCGTAGTAAATTCCTCAGTAGTTTCTTGGCGATCAGCATTCTTTAACCACTTTTTATTAGCCATAAAATGTCCTTGATAGCCATTTTTATCAACAGGTAAAAAGTGCTGACCCTCAGTACTATGACATTGCATTTCCCAACGACCTGTTTTACTAATTGTACGTAATGTAGGCCAAACAACAGTAAACACACCATGTGTAGAAATATCTGCTACAGGAACAAACATAGTTGCCTGAAAACCGGCTTCTTCAAGAACTGGATCGGCATATTGAATACTGTCTCTACGGGCATCATCAAATGTAATTAAAATTGGTTTATCAGGTAGCTCCTCTTTACCATCAAGAAAACTAAGCAGTTGAGCGACCGAAATAGAGTGATAGCCTGCTTCCTTTAATGCGAGCATTTGATCTCGAAATAAATGTACAGGTACTGTGCTTTGCCTCTTAGAAGCCGTAATACCATGAAAAAGTAATACTTGGACACTTTGAGAACTAGAAGCATCTCGAAGCTTTTCCATCATTTGTAATCCTTCCTTTTGCTCTCCACTATAAAAAGTAAATTTTGCAATATTTTTCTGCAACTCCGTATTACCCTGAAAAAAAGGATGTTTAACCTCAAGCCATTTCCGAGCAGTTGCGTATTCTCCTTGATCTTTATAAATATTAACTAACTGCTGAATTACATCGACAGAACTCGGGTACTTATCATAAAGCTGATTAGCTAGTTTAAGTGCTTCAGGATACTTTTTTTGTAATCGTAACACTTTCACCTTACTAATAAGGGCTGATGTTTTTATTGGATCCAAGTCAGCAGCATGTTGAAATTCTTTAGTTGCTGCAGCATATTGGATCATCGCTTCTTCATACTTATCATTTTCAGCAAAGTGTTCTCCCATCTTTAGATATAGCATTCCCAATTGATTGAATAGATCAGGAGTAGACTTAACCTTCATAATTTCTTTTATCCAATGAATACCTGAAACATAATCTCCAGGAAAAATTGCGTCATTAGCTAGTAGTTTCAGTGCGCCCTCATTAGGTTCTACAGCAACTATTTGCTTAGCAAGTTTAACTGCTTCTTTGTGTTTACCTGCCATGTCTAGTTGTTGGGCATGTTTTATTTTCCATCTAGTCTCTAAAGGGTGTTTATCTATTAAAATCTTAAACTGCTGCTCAGCTAGTTCCCATTTTGATGAAGCCGTAGCATGTTCAGCTAACCTTACTCTTACAAAATCATTTTCGGGGTATTTCTTCAAATAGTTTTGTAAAAGTTCTGTTGATTCATCAAATTGATGTTGATTCCATAAAACACGAGCAAGACCTTGCACTGTTTTAGAATTATTGGGATCTTCTCTAAGGCTTTTCTTAAAGTAGCGAGCTGCTTCTTCATTTTTATTAAAACCAGAAAGAATTTTGGCTAATCTAGCCTGATATTTTGGGTTTGGTTTCTTCTCTACAAGAGGACGTAAGATTTTCTCAGCCTGTTTACTACGGTTTGTAGCAATCAAAATATCAATTAACACAAGTTTTGCTTCTTTATTTGAAGGTGATTTCTTCAGAATAAGCTCCACCTCCTTTTCCGCTGATTCAAAATCTAATTGAGAAAAAAATATTTTAGCTCGACCAAGGTATGCAGCATCAATATCTGGTGCTTTCTTTATAACATGAGCATAATAACTTAGACTTTTTTCTAATAGTTTATCTTGATGAGTAGCTCTCCCTATCGCTAAAAGGGTTTGTACATCATCCGGATAATCAGTTAAAATATTTTGCCAAATTCCATAAGCATGTTTTTTTTGACCCTTTTTTCTAAGACTAGCGCCCAGTCCCCGCCAAGCTGAAATAGTGTCTTTATCAGATTTAATATCTAAACTGGTTTTGTAGTGCTTTGCAGCTTCCTCGTATTTTCCTTGTTTAGCTAAAGCCTTACTTAGTCTATGCAGATTATGTTTTACCGGTTTATTTTTTGTCAAAGCCATTAAAAAAAATTCTGCTTCTTTATATCGACCTTGCCCCATCAGGGAATCAGCAAGTAGTGACTTAGAATAATCGTCTGATTTTTTTTTAGAAAGTGCTGCTCTTGATTCCTGTTCAGCTTTTTGAAATTTCTTTTGATTAATATAAATTCTAGCTTTGCCTTGATGAGAGGCTATTTTATGTGAATTAAGTTTAAATTCATGAGAATAATAATGAAAAGCTTTTTTCCAATGTTGATCTTGTTCATTAGCTTTACCTAATGTTAATATTGTTGATTGATCACTAGGAACACTTTTTATTAGATCATTCCAAATATCATAGGCTCGCTTTTTTTCCCCTAAAGACCAATAGCTCCAACCAAGGCCACGCCAAGCAGAAAGAGATCCTTTATCCAATTCTGTTGCATATTCATATTCTTCACGGGCGGCTTCAAATTTTTTCTGTGTATATAGAGTATTAGCATGCTTCAAGGTCATATCAATAGAGGCATAAACCAGGGTAGTGTTTGTGAGTAGGAGTAGTGAAAGACTAAATCTGATAGCTTTACTTAATAAACTGATCGTTGGTTTAAAAGACTTGAGTCGAAGAAATTCCAACATAAATTCATCCTTGTTTAGTTAAGGTTATTATTATAATTATTTTGTTCCACGCTAAAGCAAATAATATTGATAAATCGTTATAAATATACTCAAACCTTTGTTAGGAATGTATTAAAAAGGCTTGAGTATGATGTTTTTTTACTGATTTATAATAGTCATGGAATAATCATCAGTGATTAATGTTCCGATATTACCTAAAGATAAGCCGAAAGAAAGTGCTTTTGCTCCGTTAGGGATAGGAGGCGTAGTATATAGTGCTTTTTTCCAACTATTTGTTGCAGGCGACCAAGGACTTGTTACCCAATACTTCCACTTCCCTTGGGTAGTTTGGTAATACACACTCATTCTTGTAGGTATAGTCGATTTATACCAACTACTTAATGTATATTTTTGACCATTAATGACATTGGGCGAACATCTAGTTGATCCTTGGCTAGATACTAGCTTACGATTGCCACTGGAAAGACTAGTAATTCGTAATGATTCAGAAAAATTACCACTGTGAGCTGTAGCAGAGCCACTAAGTCGAGTCCAACTAAAACTATTGTCACCGTATCCTCCTCGCAACCAACAGTCAGCTATATTGTTATTATCCGCGTCAATTTCCAGTGAAGGATTAGTGAGTAAATTCGCTGATTGATTTGGTTGGTTATTTACCTTTAGTTTCACCGCAGGCGCAATCACACTATTTCCAGCAGCATCAAATGCTTTTACAATGAGAGTAGTTTCTCCATTTGAAATTGAACCTGAATTCCATGTCACCTTATATGGATTACTCGTGTCTGTAGCTATCAAACTATTATTTATGAGAAATTCGACCCGCTTTACACCAACATTATCAGTAACTGAAGCAATTAAAGGTACATCACCACTCACAGTTGTTCCACTTTCTGGTATAACATTTGAAATAACAGGTGCAATATTGTCTCCTGTTGGCTGACTATCGCCCACCTTTACAATTGAATAATCGTCGGTGATCAAGATTCCAACACTTTGCAGCGACATTCCAAAGCTGATAGATTGTGCACCAGTAGGTAAACTTCCTGGATAAAAAACCATTTGATTCCAACTGTCTGATGCAGGCATTTGAGTACCCTTACGCCAATATTGCCAAACATTTGAAGCATCTAGATAAAATAGCTCAGGTACAACTAAAGTAGTTGATTTATACCAGACACTTAGCTGATAAGTACTTCCTGCTTCTACCATTGGCGAACATCCACCCTGAGATTGACCTGCATCAGGTGATATCAATAACTTACTATCTCCATTGATATAACTAGTCACGGTCAACTGCTCGGAAAAATTACCTGTATGAGCGTCAGTTGAACGCATCCAGTTAGCCTGATTATTTCCATATTCATTACGTAGCCAACAATCAGGCTGATTATCTGCATCATTATCATTTTCTAAAGATGGGTTTAGTAATATATTGGCTCCAACCGTTGGTGTAGGTGTAGTTCCAGGATAATCTCCAGATATAACTTGGTGAACCGTTCTTACATGAGTTCCTTGAGATGTCCGGGCTTCTAACCAGGTTAAAAATTCATCTAGAATGTCAGGACTTACCGCTAAATTACTACAACCATCACAAATATTGTGAAAAACCAAAGGAACCCAACCCCCTCCATTAGCTTCAGCTTGAGTTATATAGCTTTTTAAATCTGCTAGCGTTGTTGAGGATTTAATTGATGGAGGGGTGAGTATATAACGACTATTACTTGGTGATAAGGACTCTGCCGTAGGGCAATTAGTGCAAGAAGTTGCTGTTCTCAATCCCCCGACAGCACGTGCGCTTTCATATCCCCCTATTCCAGGACAGCCTTGCTCAACAATATTTTGTGTAGATGAATTTGTAGATGAAAAAGGATAAGCAAAAGAATGAACATCATATCCCCAGTTTATAAGAACGCTCATATCTTCACAAATTGCAGTTCTTTGCTCTGTATCAGATAAAGTAGCTAGGTCTACATGCCCAATAGTATGTCCACCTATTTCATTTCCATCCGAATAAAGTGCGTCCAACTCAGCTCTAGTCAAAAAACCATTCCCTATACCAATCCGGTTAGTGTTGATATAAAAAGTACCATGCATGCCATGACTTGCAAGAATAGCACGAGCATTAGATTCATTTTTTCCATCATCAAAAGTCAATGAAACTAATGTCAACCATTTCACACCAGCTGCTTGAATTGGCTGCGTAAAAACTAGAGTTGTGAGTAGTCCTGTTAAAATCAATTGACTAATCGACATTATCGTTTCTTTCTTATTAATTTTTAACATCTTTACAAATAATGCAATCATATTAATGATTCCTTAGTGAGTGGATACAAAAAACCTGGTAAAAAAGTAGCTAAATCTGATTTTCTAGAAACCAAAAAAAATGGATCATTTTCTGTTATGGCTATCAATTGTTCTCTACCTTAACAATTGAATAGTCGTCCGTAATCAAAGTTCCAACACTTTGTAGCGACATTCCAAAGTTAATAGCTTTAGCACCGACAGGTAAAGTTCCTGGATAAAAAACCATTTGATTCCAATTGTCTGATGCAGGCATTTGAGTACCCCTACGCCAATATTGCCAAACATTTGAAGCATCTAAATAAAATAGTTCAGGTACAACTACAGTAGTTGATTTATACCAGACACTTAGCTGATAAGTACTTCCTGCATCTACCGTTGGCGAACAACCACCCTGAGATTGACCTGCATCAGGTGTTATCACTAACTTACTATCTCCACTGGTATAACTAGTCACTGTCAACTGCTCGGAAAAATTACCTGTATGAGCATCAGTTGAACGTATCCAGTTAGCCTGATTATTTCCATATTCATTACGTAGCCAGCAGTCAGGCTGATTATCCGCATCATTATCACTTTCTAAAGATGGGTTTTGTAATAAATTAGCTCCAACAGTTGGTGTAGGAGTGGTCCCAGGATAATCACCAGATATAACTTGGTGAACCGTTCTTACATGAGTTCCTTGAGCAGTCCTGGCTTCTAACCAGGTTAAAAAATCATGTAGAATGTCAGGGCTTACCGCTAAATTACTACAACCATCACAAATATTGTGAAAAACCAAAGGAACCCACCCCCCTCCATTAGCTTCAGCTTGAGTAACATAGCTTTTTAAATCTGCTAGCGTTGTTGAGGTTTTAACTGAAGGAGGAGTTGAAATATATCGACTATTACCTGGTATTAAGGACTCTGCCGTAGGACAATTAGTGCAAGAAGTTGCCGTTCTCAACCCCCCGACAGCACGTGCGCTTTCATATCTGCCTATTCCAGGACAACCTTGCTCAACAATACTTTCTGTAGATAAACCCCTGGATGAAAAAGGATAAGCAAAAGAATGAACATCATATCCCCAATCTACAAGAACGCTCATATCTTCACAAATTGCAGTCTTTTGATCAGTGTCAGATAAAGTAGCTAGATCTACATGCCCAATGGTATGTCCACCTATTTCATTTCCATCCGCATAAAGTGCGTCCAACTCAGCTCTAGTCAAAAAACCATTCCCTATACCAATTCGATTTGTGTTGATATAAAAAGTACCATGCATGCCATGGCTTGCAAGAATAGAACGAGCATTTGATTCATTTTTTCCATCATCAAAAGTCAACGAAACTAATGTTAACCATTTCACACCGGCTGCTTGAATTGGCTGCGTAAAAACTAAAGTTGTGAGTAGTCCTGTTAAAATCAATTGACTAATCGACATTATCATTCCTTTATTATTAATTCTTAACATCTTTAAAAATAATGCGCTCATATTAATGGTTCCTTAGTAAGTGGATACAAAAAACCTGGTAAAAAAGTAGTTAAATCTGATTTGCTAGAAACCAAAAAAAATGGATCATTTTCTGTTATTGCCATCAATTGTTCTTCACCTTCTATAATTGTTATTGAAAGAATTTTACCTATTTCACTCATTCGACTATTAAGTTCAATTAAAGCTGTTTGCCATTTATTCTCGGTCATCGTGTTTTTTAAGACAATATTAAGTCCCTGATAATCAGGATTGGAAGCCCATTTTATGGCTTGATCTATTAATGCAGGTGCATCAGATATCGGGGTGTCTGAACCGACAAAAAGAGCAGGAATAAGCTGAAGGCGATTATAATGAGCGAAAATTTCCATTGTAGAGCTGGTGACATGAAACGCCTCTGGCTTTCTATTAACCCATGCAAAATAACGTGGGCTAATTGCAGAGAGTTCTTCGGAATGTTGGCGCAACATTACCCAGGCTCTTTCTTCTAAAACAGGTGCAACAACTGCTTTTTTTAAAAAAATAGGTGTTGCTACTATTCGTTTGATATTAACCGATGCACTTGTAGGATTAGAGTTATCAAGACGTTCAGTATCATTCCAAACTGTGAGTGTAAATGCTCCTTGCTTAATATTTGATCCCAACTCAACCGGACGCTCAGTTAAAACATTATTATTTAAATAAGCGACAGTACGTCCCCCAATTACCCTAAGTTTTAAAGATATTTCATTGAGAGGTAAATCACGACTAAAAAGCTGTTTAGTTTTACCAATACCATTAGTTTCTTGCAGTAAAATCTTTCCTTTCGCAACACCTAATCGAATGAATGGTTGATTAACTCCATAGCGTAATGAAAGCCAAAACTGACCAGCAGTCAATTGCCCTAGCTGCACTTCTACCTCAGCATCTTGCCATTTTTCTGTACCTCCAAGTGTTATCATTGCTCCCTGTTCACCTTCAACACTTGCCATACGTAGTGATTTATTTTCAATAGTCATCTCACCACTGTCTACCACCCAATCAGAAACCAGTTGATTAGATTGAAATGTATCAGTAAAAATTATACGACGAGGCTCATGTGTTTTAATATGCGCAAGAAGATCTATTTCATTCCAATTTTTTGAAACTCGAATACGCCTAAAACTAGTTTCAGAGTCATTAAAATAATTTGCGCCATAACGTGCTGCTACAAAACCAATTTGCAAGGATGCTTCTGTCAATATATCATTCCATGCAGATAAAGCGTTATAGCCATTACCGGAGTTCCACGAACGAGAACAGTTTGCGGCAACAACAGGAACATGCAACTGTTTTTCAAGTTGTTTACGTTGCTGAAAAAGTTTTTTTGCAAGAAACTCTGGAAACACATTAGCATTATCTTTACCCATGTTTAAGCAACTTGAAATACCAATTTCCCAGCGCCCTGTTTCAACTAATTGCTCAAGTCTATGCCATGAAACCAAGCTAATATTCCCATTGTTTAATTGATTAACATCGACAAAAACCAATGCGTTCATCCCTAAAGTAGCCAATACTTCATCAGCGATCTCCATTGTTTCACGGTTAGCTACATCAAAAGTTAATAAGATAGGCTTAGAAGGCAGAGAAGCTCCATTAGTTTGCTTCCATTGGTTAATCTGTTTAAGACTTATAGAAGAATGACCCGCTTTATTTAAAGATTCAAGTTGTGCTGTAAACGAGGCTTTCGAAATTGCCAATTCATGGGTAGCACTCACTTTTCCAAAAGCAAGCGCCATAAAAGCTTCTTTCTCAATTTCATTCCCATTTTCTGTAGATAACACTGTCATAGATAGTGAGGGCTTGATAATACTAGAAAGAAGACGAGGTAATTCCATAATAACGAAAATGGCACAGATTAAAGCTATCCACCACATAAAATTGTGCCAGTGATAAACTCTTTCTGAACGATCTTTACTCCGACGTTCAAACTCTGGTTGTATCGGATTGGTATTAGTATGAATGTGTGTTTGCATATTAGTCACCTCGTTCCCCATCGGTTATCACGCTGTGTGGCAATAGCATATGGCATCTGCCAAACTAAAAAAATCAAATAATACAAAGTAAAATAAAGCCCATAAATCCAGTATCGGTCAGCTTTCCAGTATAAATAGTACGCTGAAAACATAAGTCCAATCATGACTGTACCAAGTAAGTAGATAGCAGGAGATAAATAATCACCATAAGTAAAGGGTAACCATAAGCATATTCGCAAAATCAAAACAGGTGCAATGATTGGAAACATCAATTGTGCATAAAAAGCAATTGAAGCTAGAGGAGGTTTCTTCCACATAAAGGTTGCGGCAATCAATGTTTCCCTAAACCAAGACTTTTTCCATCGCAATTGTTGTTTTAGAAATTGTTTGTGATTTTCTGGCACAATAGTGGTTGCAATAGCTTCTGCTGAATAAATCACCTTGTATTTTCGTAATAGATAATTAGTCAAACTCCTATCATCGCCAAATGTAGCCTGTACACCTAGAAAATGCTGGCCTAGCCACTCTTCTAAAACCTCTAACATAGCACTTCGTCGATATGCAGAAAAGCAGCCAGGACAACAGGTGACAGTGCCGAACACACTTTCTGCGGCCTTTATTACTCGAAACGCTACATAATAGCGAGCTTGTTGCATTTTAGTCAGGCCATTTTTATTCAAATTGGCCACTTCCGTATGCCCAGCCACTGCAGCAATTCTTGGATCGGCAAAACCTTGGACTATCTTACGAATACCATCCCGCTTAAGAAAACTATCAGAATCAACAAAAACAAGAATTTCTCCTTGAGCTAAGCGAGCCCCTGATGCCATACCCTCGCGTTTGCCTTTATTATGTTCAAATGCATCCAGAACTAACCCTGTCCAACGTTTTTGAGCTCTTTTAATTTCTGCGACTGTATTATCTGTTGAGCCATCATCAACAACAATGACTTCAAAAAGATGTTCGTGATAATAAATTGCATAACAACACTCTACTGTTCGGTAAATAGCATCCTCTTCATTAAAGGCAGTGATGATAATACTGACAGTTGGTGATATACCAACATCTTTAGGCGCTTTATAAAAAAGCGATAATACGAAACGAGAAAAAATAAATCCCGCTATTGCAATTGAATATGCGTTGACTAATGGATGATACCAATAATAAGTAATATTCCCCCAACGTAGCCCAAAAACCACAACCATTGTTAGCGTAATAATTGTTATCGCAACGGTACGAACTAGAACTCGACTTTTCTTTTTTTGCGTTGGTAATGTTGGGTTTTGAAAAAAAGCTATTTCCTCCTCAACAACTCGCGGCGCTAGCTTTTCGATTGATGCCATATCGAAATCTCTTCTGAATAAAGTGTGTAAATGTAGGAGAACGAAAATGAAAAAACTTTTAATTTTAGAGTTGGTCTTTTATTTCAGGTCACTTAATATTCGACCTATATACTATATAAAGCTTGAACCAGATCTCAAAACAGAATTATAATTCATATTCTCACTTTGGTTAGACTATAGTATCAAATAAGTTTCAAATAACAACAATAAAAACAACATTTGTACCAAACAATTTCTATATTTTTTTACCTTTAAGGAAATAACCTTGCTTTTACTAGTTTTTTTTAATAAAAACGCCTCTACATCAGTCTGCACAAGAAGCAACAGTTAAATTATTTTATTTTACAATCATAAAATCATTGACAAAATAATTATTGCAAGCAACCTATGACCTCAAAATCCTCCATATTCCTATGCCTTGCCGCTCTATTTTGTACCAATTGCACAACAGCATCAAAAAACTCATTTTTTGATGATACATCAGCTCCCATACTGGTTGAAACAAGCCTTGCTGATAGACATCATAACCCTCATTGGTGGTTAAACTCAGGTGGATATTTATACAAAACTCCGAAAGGAGCAAGTACTGTATTAGGAAAACTTTCCGACAAAGACAGCTTCAGGCTGTTATATGCCAAGTCCAACCCTATTGATACTGACAACGGATATCAGCCACAAAATATTTTCCGATTAGTAACAGAATCTCAATTTAAAGACTTTACCCAACAAGTTTTTTTTATTATCAAAAAAATCAATAAATCCGAGAGTCCCAACAGAAATCAATCTAACGGTGTATTACTCTTCCACCGTTATCAGGATGGAAACAATCTTTATTATGTAGGAATAAGAGTCGATGGATCTGCTGTTATCAAAAAAAAGCTCCGAGGTACATATTCCACGCTGAAATCAAATAAAGTTTATTCAGGTCATTATAATATCGATTTTTCTCCAAACCTGATCCCTACAAACCGGAGAATAGGAATAAAGACCAAAATATCAACTAATGTAAAAGGTAAAATAGATATTACAATGTACCTTGACGACCCCCAGCTAGGAGAAGGTTGGACTCAAGTACTTCAAGTTGAAGATTCCGAGGCTGACTCTGAACTTATCTTAAAAAAAGGCTATGCTGGAATTCGTAGTGATTTTATGGATGTTATTTTTGATGACTATCAAGCATCTGAAAAATAGAATCTTCCCCTTTTATTGATCATAATTCAACCTCACTTTTTTCAATATAATTTCTAATTTAATTCCATTAAAACAACGCTCCTTTTTTATTAACTAATTTTCTCAGTGCTTAACTTTATCTGGATCTTCTTTTTTATTTCTGCCTTCGCAACAGCACTGTTTAAGCTGTTAATTTTGGGTGATCAACAAGTATTCTCTGAGTTAGTAATGGCGATGTTTAGCCTATCTAAAACAGCATTTGAAATATCATTAGGTTTAACTGGCGTGCTTGCCTTATGGCTAGGCATTATGCGTATCGGCGAACGAAGTGGGTTTATTAACTTATTAACTCAGGCTCTTTCTCCTTTTTTCTGTCGTTTAATGCCTGATATCCCTAAAAACCACCCTGCCCTGGGTGCAATGGTGATGAACATCTCTGCTAATGCTTTAGGTCTAGACAATGCAGCCACCCCATTAGGTATTAAAGCGATGAAGGAATTACAAACTTTAAACCCTACACCTGACACAGCAAGTAATGCTCAAATTATATTTTTAGTTATCAATACTTCGGCAGTTACCCTATTCCCTGTCACCATTTTTACTTATCGTTCACAACTTGGTGCTGTCAGCCCTACTGATGTTTTTATTCCTATTTTAATAGCGACATATATATCAACACTGATTGGGTTATTAGCCGTGACAATTGTGCAAAAAATTAATTTATTCGACAAAGTCATCTTGTCTTATTTAACTGGCTTTACGCTATTTATTGCTGCAGTACTAGGTTATTTTTCTCAATTAAGCCAAGCGGATATGCTATCCCAATCATCTCTTATCAGTAATGTCATTCTGTTCTCTCTAGTCATTACGTTCATTCTAGGTGCTGTCTATAAACGCATTAATGCTTACGAAGCCTTTATTGAAGGAGCAAAAGAAGGTTTTGAAACAGCGATCACCCTCATTCCTTATCTTGTTGCAATGCTAGTTGCTATTGGTGTTTTTAGAGCCAGTGGAGCGCTTGAATTAATCACAGCGTCCATTCGCTACCTAGTTCAATTATTAAATCTAGATCAACGATTTATTGACGCTTTACCTACAGCACTCATGAAACCCTTTAGTGGCAGTGGCGCAAGGGCAATGATGATAGATACCATGCAAGTCCATGGAGCCGATTCTTTTGCAGGTCGTCTATCTTCAATTGTACAAGGAAGCACTGAGACTACTTTTTATGTACTTGCTGTCTATTTTGGCTCAGTAGGTATCAAAAATATTCGTCACGCTGCTGCATGTGGGATAATTGCCGATTTTGCAGGTATCATTGCTGCAATTTTTATTGCTTATTGGTTTTTCGGTTAATGTTAATTCATCTCAAAACACTGGGTTGTCGTTTAAATGAAGCAGAGTTAGAAACATGGGCTCAAGCTTTTCAAAAGGCAGGTCATCAAATCACTCGCGAACTTAATAATGCTCATATTGCTATTATAAATTCATGTGCTGTCACAGCTGATGCTGCACGAAAATCAAGACAACTTATTCGCCGTATACACAGAGAAAACCCAACAGCAAAACTCGTTGTGAGTGGCTGCTATGCTACCTTAAATGAAGATGAGGCAGCCCAACTAATGGGTGTTGACTTAGTTGTCAGTAATAAAGATAAAGATCAATTAGTCGAGAAAACCTTATCTTCCCTCAATTTAGACTCCATGCCAGCTATGTCAACAGAACCCGGCGAAATATCATTATTTAGCCGAGGTCGACAACGTGCTTTTGTCAAAGTACAAGATGGCTGCCGCTATCGCTGTACATTTTGTATTGTTACGGTTGCTCGTGGCGAAGAGATAAGCCGTCCAGTACAAAAAATTATTGATGAAATTAATAGCTTACACCAGCAGGGCATTAATGAAGTTATCCTTACTGGCGTTCATCTAGGTGGTTATGGTGGCGATGTTGACAGCAATTTAACTGACTTGATTGAAACGATTTTAGATCAAACAAATATTCCTAGATTACGATTAGGTTCTTTAGAGCCTTGGGAGTTGCCCAAAAACTTCTTTAGTTTATTTAAAAACCCAAGGCTCATGCCTCATCTACATTTGCCACTACAAAGTGGTTCAGATTCTGTACTGAGAAGAATGGCAAGGCGCTGCAAAACTGAAGAATTTGCTAAAATTGTCGAACAAGCGCGCCATCAAATCAAAAACTTTAATATCACAACAGATATTATCGTTGGCTTTCCAGGGGAAACAGAAGAAGAGTGGCAAGAAAGCCTTGAATTTATAAAAAAAATTAGCTTTGGACATATTCATATTTTCACTTACTCTAGTCGAGAAGGTACAAAAGCAGCCACATTACCCAATCAAGTCACCCATGTGATAAAAAAACAGCGTAGCAAACAATTACATGCATTAGCTGACACAATGAAACAGCAATTTATGACCCAACATTTAGGACAAGAATTTGCCATTTTATGGGAGGGACATAAACAGACCTTAAATGATAATAAATATTTAGTCTTCGGTTACACACCCAATTATTTAAAAGTCGCTTGTACAATAAATCTAGAAAACCATATTGAAAACCAGATAATCAATACACAATTAGATTCAATATCTGAAAACTATGTAAATGGATCGTTAATGCAGTAGCATAACAGCGATGAATCCTCACCTAATCACATAAGGAAAAACAGACGATGAAATTAGAAACACTTGCTCTTCACGCTGGTTACGATTCTGATCCAACGACTAAAGCGGCAGCTGTCCCCATATACCAAACGACATCATTTACATTTGATGACACCCAACATGGCGCTGACTTATTTGATTTAAAAGTAGAAGGAAATATTTATAGTCGAATTATGAATCCTACAAATGCCGTGCTGGAGGAACGACTTGCATTGATGGAAGGTGGACTTGCATCGCTCACAGTGGCATCTGGTATGGCTGCAATTACTTATGCTATTCAAGCGATCACGCGTACAGGCAATAATATCGTCAGTACCAGCCAATTATATGGTGGCACCTATAATTTTTTCGCTCATACACTTCCCCAGCAAGGAATAGAAACACGTTTCGCCTCTCACGGTGATTACACTGGCTTAGAAAATTTAATTGACGATAAAACATCGGCACTCTTTTGTGAATCTATTGGTAATCCTGCTGGCAATATTATTGATATAGAAAAACTAGCTGAAATCGCTCATAAATACGGTATCCCACTTATCGTAGATAACACCGTTGCTACCCCTTATTTATGCCGCCCTTTTGATTTTGGTGCAGATATCGTTATCCACTCACTCACTAAATATATCGGTGGACATGGAACAACCATTGGCGGAGCTATTATTGATTCAGGTAAATTTGACTGGAAAACCAATGCTAAACGCTTTCCTATGCTTAATGAACCAGACCCTTCCTATCATGGTGTTGTTTATACAGAGGCATTAGGTGAAGCAGCTTTTATTGGTCGTTGCCGTGTTGTCCCCTTACGTAATACAGGCGCCGCTTTATCACCTCACAGTGCATTTTTAATCATGCAAGGATTAGAAACATTAGGTTTACGTATGGAACGTCATTGTGAAAATGCACTTAACGTTGCTCAAGCATTGCAAAAACATCCACAAATAAAATGGGTTAATTATGCAGGTTTACCAGATAGCCCTTACTCTTCCTTATGTAAAAAAATAACGAAAGGACAAGCTTCAGGCATATTATCTTTTGGTATTGCCGGTGGACAAGAAGCAGGTGCTAAATTTATTGATGCTCTACAAATGATTCTTCGTTTAGTCAATATTGGTGATGCAAAATCTCTAGCATGCCACCCTGCATCTACAACTCACCGTCAACTAGGAGAGGAAGAATTAAAAACCGCTGGTGTAAGTGAAGATATGGTAAGACTCTCCATTGGAATAGAACATATTGACGATATTATGAGTGACATTGTACAAGCATTAGCTGCTGCAAAATAAACACCAAAACGTCTCAATCATAAAGGAAGTCTATGTTTGAGATGTTTATTAAAATCCAAATCCCTTAATAAAAAGTTGCTTAATCAGCATTATATTTCACATTAATTCAGATACAAATATATTTATTATGTTATATTGACCTGTTATTTACACCTCTGATAGCTTACCTATCTCTTCATTACTACAGGTCAATTAATGTCCGAAAACGATTCACTCTCACCCTCCTTCAATGATTTAGCTTTAATAGAACCTGTACTAAAAGCGATTAAAAGTGCTGGGTACGAAACACCTTCTCCAATCCAGGCTCAAATCATTCCGTTTATGCTGGATGGAAGAGATGTTCTAGGGCAAGCTCAAACCGGAACAGGAAAAACAGCAGCTTTTGCTTTACCTATTTTATCTCGTATAGATATTAAACAAAAAAGCCCACAAGTTCTAGTACTAGCACCGACAAGAGAACTAGCGATTCAAGTCGCAGAAGCGTTTCAAGGGTATGCTTCTAAAATTAATGGCTT
The DNA here is from genome assembly GCA_023145835.1 of Methylococcales bacterium. GTDB lineage: Bacteria > Pseudomonadota > Gammaproteobacteria > Methylococcales > Methylomonadaceae > QPIN01. The sequence continues at coordinate 9,150 of JAGLDH010000081.1, read as the reverse complement.
TCATGTGCTTCCTATTTACGGTGGGCAAGAATATGGCGCGCAATTACGCCAGCTAAGACGAGGAGCGCATGTTATTGTCGGTACACCGGGACGTGTGATGGATCATATGCGTAAAGGTACGCTTAAGCTTGATCAGTTAACTACTCTCGTTTTAGATGAGGCAGATGAAATGCTACGCATGGGTTTTATTGATGATGTTGAATGGATTCTTGATCAAATACCTAAGAAAAGACAAATTGCTCTTTTTTCTGCCACCATGCCCACTGTTATTCGTAAAATTGCCCAGAAATATCTTAATAACCCTGAGCAAATCACTATAAAAGTTAAAACGGCAACAGCAGATAATATTCGCCAACGCTATTGGATGGTAAGTGGTGTACATAAACTAGATGCTTTAACTCGCATATTAGAAGCTGAAGAGTTTGACGGAATGATCATTTTCGTCCGCACCAAAACCGCAACCATTGAACTAGCTGAAAAACTGGAAGCCAGAGGCCACTCTGCTTCTGCAATTAACGGTGATATGTCTCAACAATTACGCGAAAGAGCAATTAATAATTTAAAACAAGGTAAGCTGGATATTTTAATCGCGACTGACGTTGCAGCAAGAGGGCTTGATGTTAACCGTATTACTCATGTCGTCAATTATGATATTCCTTACGATACAGAATCTTATATTCATCGTATTGGTAGAACTGGGCGTGCTGGCCGTACAGGTGATGCCATTTTATTCGTATCACCTAGAGAACGTCGATTACTAGGTAATATAGAACGAGCAACAAAGAAAAAAGTTGAAGAAATGCAATTACCTTCAACAGAATTTATTAATAATTCACGAATTTCTCGTTTTAAACAACGAATTACTGACACCTTGGCAGGTGAAGAACTGAGTTTCTTTTCACAATTGATTGAACAGTATCAATCTGAACATGATGTACCTGCTGTAGATATTGCAGCTGCTCTTGCTAAGTTAGCTCAAGGTAGTACACCTTTACTACTAAAAGAAATTCCAAAAAGAGCTAGCCGTAATAATGATCGAAAAAACAGGGACTCAAAGGAAGGTAACCGTGGACGAGATCGTGATCGCAAACCTCATCGCGGAAAAGGTCGAAATTCTGAAATTAAAATGGAGTTGTACCGAATTGAAGTAGGTAACTCACATAATGTAAAACCAGGAAACATTGTTGGCGCTATTGCTAATGAAACAGGCATTGATGGAGATCATATTGCTCGTATCAAAATCGAAGAGAATTATAGTACTGTAGAGCTACCAGCGGGTATGCCAAAAGAGCTCTTTCAAGAATTAAAAAAGGTAAGAGTTGCAGGGCAACAGCTTAATATTTCTTCCATGGATAAAGTAGAAATAAAAAAAGCAAAGGGTAAAAAAAGAGTTAGTTCTACTTCTAGACGAAGTAAAAGACATCAAAAAGACTAAATCAACAATTTTTAAATAACAACAAAACTGATAGTGTCAAGCGCATATCAATCAAAAATTATGCGCTTTCTTCATCTTGCCAAGTCCATTACAGGGCACCTCTATTAATTGATGAATGGAAAATTGAGCCCAAAACTCCAATCTCTGCGTTGAAACCCTTCGCCATAGCCTGCTATTACGTGCGAATCTCACCTCGACATTGAATATTTTGGTTCTCAATTTTCTCATCCACAATTAATAGAAATATACCCAACAGCCTATTCATCACCAATTTCTTAATTGATAAAAAACCTTAATTTCTGATTCTACGTACTTAGCTCACACAATCTATATTTAAAAGCTCTAAATTAAAGCCAGGTTATTAATTTGTGAATCAACTCATAAACCTTTTAGATTAATCTGGCTATAGTCTTATTTCCAGACAAAAACAACTGAGGATTAAAATGAGTAATTTGAACAAAGATATTAGTTTAGGCGTATTATTTATTACTGGTATTTATGGCTTTATGAATGGAAGCTTTATAGTGTCTACTGTCATCTTCGCTGTTGCAGCGGTGATCAGCAACATTTCTTTTAACCAAGAAAAAAATAAAGAAATATAAAGGGGTTTTATATTAAGGAACCGGAAGCAAATAATATCCGGTTCCTAATTATAATTTAGACCAATCATTAATCAGATTTTGCAGGTCATCTTTTTGCAATTGTTTATTATCTACTTTTAAATAAACAACCCTTTCAACAAAATGTGGTGTTACCTCTTCTATTCCTACAACATCCAATAATTCACTAACAAACTTCTTTCCATTTTCTTCATCTATTTCTTCTAATGAAAGAAGCATATTTGCTAAATAATTGGGAGGATTCATAGACAAAGCAACAATAGCCCAGCTTCCAGTAGCACATGCGCATAAATAAAATACTGCCTCAGCCCCCATCTCACCATAAAGCCATCCTCCAACAGAGCTACCGACAAAAGCTCCCATAAATTGAGAACTTGAATACGCTCCCATTGCAGTCCCTTTTAGGTCACCTGGTGCTGTTTTAGAAATTAATGAAGGTAATGTTGCCTCTAATAAATTAAACCCACAAAAAAACAACCAAAAAAAACCAATTAAACTATATAAGTCGTTATAAAATAAAAAACCAAGATTTGCTAACATTAAAGTAATAATTGCCCCCACAAAAACTATTTTCATTTTTCGTTTTGTTTCTGCAATAATCACAAATGGCACAATAACAGCCATTGAAGAAACCAATATTGGTAAATAAATTTTCCAATGACTTTCTATATCAACACCTGCATCTCTAATCAAAAAGGGTATAACAACAAAACTAGCTGTTAAGCATGAATGCAGAATAAAAATCCCATAATCCAGCCTGAGTAGGTCAGGGTTTTTCAACACCTTAAAAAATTGCCCAGGAACAACTTCTGCATCAGGATGTACTACTGATTTTTTTGGATTGGGGACAATAAACAGTACAACCAAAATTGCGAGCAAAGCTAACGCTCCCGTTAACCAGAAAATACCTGAAACGCCAATATAACCTGCTATAATAGGCCCTACAACAATAGCTACACCAAAAGAAACACCAATACTAGCACCTATGGTTGCCATTGCTTTTGTACGATGTACTTCTTGGGTTGAATCAGCAACCAGTGCCATAATTGCAGCGGCAATAGCCCCCCCTCCTTGAATAGCTCGTCCAGCCAATATGCCATATATTGTTGTTGATAATGCAGCAACCACACTCCCAGCTGCAAATATGATCAAGCCAAGTACAATTATTTTTTTACGCCCTACCCGATCAGACAATAAACCAAAAGGAATTTGCATAATAGCCTGCGTTAATCCATAAATACCTATAGCCAAACCAATTAAAAAAGGAGTTGCACCTTCCATTTTCTCTGTATATAAAGACAAAACAGGAAAAAGCATAAATAACCCCAGCATGCGCAATGCATAGATACTAGATAGAGATAATGTTGCACGCTTCTCTAGTGCTGTCATTGGGCTGGTAATATCCTGCAGCTGTGTCAAAACTTAACGCTCCTAATTATAATGTTCTATTTTGCAACAAAAAGACGTATATTATCAGGTTATTTAAATTGCCGGAATTCTATTCGTGGATACAATCAGCATCCGAGGTGCCAGAACTCACAATCTTAAAGATATAAACCTTGATTTACCAAGAGATTCTTTGATCGTTATTACCGGACTATCAGGATCAGGAAAATCATCACTAGCATTTGATACGATTTATGCAGAAGGTCAACGCCGCTATGTAGAATCTTTATCAGCCTATGCCCGACAATTTTTATCGATGATGGAAAAACCAGATGTCGACCATATTGAAGGCTTATCTCCCGCTATATCTATTGAACAAAAATCGACATCCCATAATCCTAGATCGACTGTGGGAACCATTACTGAAATTTATGATTATTTAAGATTATTATATGCACGCGCAGGTATACCCCAATGTCCTGATCACCATTCCTCTTTAGAAGCACAAACTGTCAGCCAAATGGTTGACCAGGTTTTAGCTCAACCAGAAGGTGAACGATGGATGTTACTTGCCCCTGTCATTAACGCACGTAAAGGCGAACATATCCAATTAATGGAAGATCTTCGTGCTCAAGGTTTTATCCGAGCCCGTATTGATGGAGAGGTTGTTGATTTAGATGAGCCCCCTACCCTAGACCTAAAAAAGAAACATACCATTGAAGTCATAGTAGACCGTTTTAAAATTCGAGAAGATATTGCTTTGCGTCTCTCAGAATCATTTGAAACAGCCTTACGTATAGCTGATGGCATCGCTATCGCTACGAACATGGATGATAACGAGACTATTTTATTTTCTGAGCGCTATGCTTGTTCTCAGTGCGGTTACAGCATATCAGAACTTGAGCCCCGTATTTTCTCATTCAATAACCCTAAAGGTGCTTGTCCTGGGTGTGATGGCTTAGGGGTAAGACAGCACTTTGATCCAGCCTTAGTCATTCATAACTCTGAAATCAGTCTATCTGGTGGTGCAATTAGAGGTTGGGATAGACGTAATGCTTATTATTATCAGATTATTTGCTCCTTAGCCAAACATTATCAGTTTGATACTGAAACTCCTTTTTCAGAAATTCCAAAAGAAATTCAGGCCGTTCTTCTTTATGGCAGTGGCTCAGAAAAAATCAATTTTCAGCATGTGACCAGTGCTGGCAAAAAACAAACTAAAAGCCATCCCTTTGAGGGCATTATTGTCAACATGGAAAGGCGTTATCATGAAACTGACTCCCAAATGGTCAGAGATGAATTAGCTAAATATCTTTCCCAAAAAAAATGTGATCAATGTCAGGGCGCACGCTTAAATACAGCTGCCCGGCATGTCTTTATTAGTGAGAAACCACTACAAGATCTGACCAGTCTCCCCATAAAACAGGCATTAGAGTTTTTCAGTCAATTAAACCTTCCTGGGCATCGAGGTAAAATTGCAGAAAAAATCAATAAAGAAATACAAGAACGCTTAGAATTTTTAGTTAATGTCGGGCTAGACTACTTAACGCTGGATAGAAGTGCAGATACATTATCGGGTGGAGAAGCTCAACGTATTCGTCTTGCTAGCCAAATAGGAGCAGGACTTGTGGGTGTTATGTATGTATTGGACGAACCCTCTATCGGCTTACATCAACGTGATAACCAGCGGCTCTTAAATACGTTATTTCGCTTACGTGATTTAGGCAACACCGTCATCGTCGTAGAACATGATGAAGATGCTATTTTATCAGCCCAGCATGTTGTAGATATTGGTCCAGGCGCAGGTATACATGGTGGAGAAATTGTGGCAATGGGTACACCTGAAGACATTAAAAACAATCCTAATTCATTAACAGGGCAATATTTATCAGGTAAACAAAATATAGATATTCCACAATCATTAACAACTATCAATAAGAAAAAATTAATCACACTGCATAATGCACAAGGGAATAATTTACAAAATATCACCATCTCATTTCCTATTGGCCTATTAACCTGCGTAACAGGTGTCTCTGGTTCAGGAAAATCGACATTAGTTAACGACACACTCTATCGCTCTGCAGCACGCCTAATTAATAAAGCAAGCTGCATTCCTGCTCCATGTGGTGAAATTAGTGGGCTTAATCAAATAGATAAAGTCGTCGATATAGACCAAAGCCCCATTGGAAGAACCCCTCGCTCTAACCCAGCAACCTACACCGGTATTTTTACCCCTGTACGAGAATTATTTTCAGCAACACACGAGGCAAGATCCCGAGGTTATACACCTGGAAGGTTCAGCTTTAATGTTAAAGGGGGTCGATGTGAAGCATGTAAAGGCGATGGTGTTATAAAAGTAGAAATGCACTTTCTTCCGGATATATTTGTCCCTTGTGATGTGTGTAATGGCAAACGCTACAACAGAGAAACATTAGAAATCCGCTATAAAGGGAAGACAATTAATGAAATTTTAAGTATGACCGTTGAAGATGCCGCCGAGTTTTTTAGCCCCGTCCCCGTCTTGGCAAAAAAATTAAACACTCTCATCGATGTAGGTCTAAGTTATATTACCTTAGGACAAAATGCCGTCACACTATCAGGTGGAGAAGCCCAGAGAGTTAAATTAGCCAAAGAGCTCTCTAAACGCGATACAGGAAAAACCCTATATATTTTAGATGAACCTACAACAGGACTACACTTTCACGATATTAAACAATTACTTAAAGTGTTGCATACCTTACGTGATCACGGAAATACTGTCATTATCATAGAACATAATTTGGATGTAATAAAAACTGCAGACTGGGTGATTGATATGGGACCAGAAGGTGGCACAGGCGGAGGAACATTAGTTGCCGAAGGCACACCTGAAAATATTGCTAAAATTGACACCTCTCATACTGGTTTTTATTTAAAGCGACTTTTTGATACTAAAGCAAGCGGTTAAGCCATAACAATAGATATCGCTTTTATTCTATCAAATTATCTTCTGATATACTTAAAACAGAAAACACAAAGCAAGTAAGGTGGATGATCTTATTTTGCCAGATTGACTAACCGCTAGATAACAATACACAACACTATATTTCTGTTTTAATTTTATGACAAAGGCTTCCAATGGTACAAACTGCTGAACCGTTAATTTTCGATAATCAGAGCTTTCTAAAATGGGAAGAATTACAAGAGGATAAACATCAGTTTATACAAGGTGAAATATTCGCTATGGGCGGAGCAAGACGCGAGCATGTTGTTGTAAGTTTAAATATTGCATCTATCTTAAAACAACACCTTAAAGGCAAACCCTGTCAAACCTACATTTCAGACATGAAACTACGGGTTGAACAAGTCGATGCATTTTTTTATCCTGATATTATGGTTTCCTGTAATAAAGAAGACCACAAAGCTGAGCAGTTTTTATCTAACCCCTCGTTAATCATAGAAGTACTCTCTGATTCTACCGAAGCCTTTGACAGAGGCAAGAAGTTTGCTGCGTACCGTCAAATAAAAAGCCTTAAAGAATACGTGCTTATTGATATAAAAGCACAAAGAATAGAATGTTTTAGGCGCACAGCAGAAAATGACTGGTTATTACATGTGAGTGAAAACCAGCAAACATGTGATTTTATTTGCCTAGATATTTCCATTGATCTAGCCGATGTTTTTGAGGATATTCAAACAGAAGAAACCCAGACAGTTTAACAGAACAATAATCTGTAGGGTGGAAAAGCGAAAGCGCCTTCCACCATAACCATGTATAGCATAAGTTTTAACATTGCCAGAAAGATGCCGGATAACGCTTCGAGACTGTGAAAGTATTCCTAATTTGAGCAAAAAACTCGCTTCGGAAACAAACAATCAATCAATCAATCAATGACTTATATGGTTTTTCATTCTGTGTTTAGTTCTTTTTGGCAATACTTTCACAATCTCCTTCACTCATCCAACCTACGCATCATTCCTTGAACGAATCCAGCAACTTTTCTTGATCCTCATAAAAAACAACGACATCTTTATTATTAACACGCCGATAAATATCTTCTACCGATAGTGTTAAGTTTAAAAACTCAACTGTTAATTCATCACCCATAAAATAATGTTTAGAGACCCAGCCCTCTGATCGCTTACACACCTCCACATCAATTACATCTTACTCAATTAACACATACTCCTACAATGTTGGAATTGTCTGATAAGCCATTTTTTTAGTCGTTTCACCATGCGCAGTGTAGAACGAGATAACACCTCAACAATCATCGTAGGTGGTTTTGTGTAATATTCGCTTTCATCATCATCGCAAACAATCATTACATCAGGATAAAAAAACCTGCTACCCACTTTAACTTTAAGATCAGATGAAAAAGGTTCACACGGAGAATTATCCAAAAATTACCTAATTGCCTAGTCATAATAACTACAATTCTCTGATGGTTTTTACTAGCTCCCGCCATGGCATAAATTTTACCATCAGCATACTCGTGTTTAATATCACTCTCTAGCTCACCTGCCAGATACTCTTCTTCGGTAATGAATACTTGTTTAGTTTCTAACATAGTTTTCCTGAATAAAAATGATAGTAGGATGGGCAATGCTCCTCTACCCATCAAATATTTCTACTCTACCAACAATTTAGCAAGTACTTTTATTTCTTCAATTTCTTTTTGCATCACTTTTTCTATAAACATAACCTCTCGATCATTAAAATCTAGGGCTTTTAATTGATGCACTAAAACAGCCCCCTTTGTTTTTAACCTATCGGGCAAAACAACTTCTAACTTTATACCTCTCACAGTACTTGATATGGGTGCAACAATAGCCAACCCTGTATGTTCATTGAAAATTTTTCTAGAAATTACATAAGCAGATCTTCGCTTCATAATATCTTTACCCGTACTTGGATCAAAACTTAGCAAAACAACATCACCTTGATCGGGAATATAAGCCATTAAATTTCTTTCCCAACCGACTGACTATTCAGCCATAGTTGATCCTCTTCAGTAAACCCTAGTGCTGACTTAGGGCTTCCCTCTAAAACTGCTTCTAGTGTTAATTTTTTTTTAACAGGTGTTAATATTATCTTATTACCTTCAATTGATAGATCTAAAGATGCGCCAGCATCTAGCGCCAAAGTTCTGAGTATGACCTTTGGAATACTAATAATACTAGCTCCTCCTGACTGTCTTATTGCTACTTGTGTCATTTTTATCTCCAACTATAAAAGTTATACTAAAATATAACACTGGATTTTAAAATTAACAAGTTTTGGTAACACGTAGGTTGGATGAGCGGAGGAGACTGTGAAAGTATTCCTAATTTAAGCAAAAAAACTCGCTTCGGAAACAAATAATCAATGACTTACATGATTTTTTATTCTGTATTTAGTACTTTTTGGCAATACTTTCACAGCCTCGGAGCGTTATCCGACATTCTCGACATTCCTTTTGGCATATTACAACTTATACTACACACAGTGAAAGTCGCTCTCGCTTTCCATCCAACAACCTAGTGACAAAAATTGTCACATTAAGACAGCTTTGATCATAAATTCTTCATCTCAACTAGCAAACAACGACAACTTTTCTTAAAAGCAATCACTAGATAGCCGTTAAAAATAAAAAACATCCTTCTTAGAATAGTTTTTAAACCATTGTTGCATAAACTATTTCAAGGCTTACCAAACAAAAAATTAGCCATACTCCCCCTTAGCAA
>JAGLDH010000080.1 GCA_023145835.1 Methylococcales bacterium | reverse complement strand
GAGCGGCTTTTGTGCGGAGTTGAGGTGTACGCAGGACAAACCGGGGCTTACCTATTCGCTGCCCACTTTTTGCATTCTGGGGACAGGACATTCCCTGAATCCAAAAAGTGAGCAATGGCACGCTTGAACAGGTTTAATCCTTTTCTTATTTTTTAAGCTAAACTTCTCTTATGCTTAAATTTTTTATCTTTTTTATTGTCGTACAATTTTCTCTTTTTACTTTAGAACAGTTACTTGTTATTCGACAACTTATTATTATTCCATTCACCCAGTATATTGCTCAAATAAGTGTTTGGTTTATACTCCTCTTTGATCAAAATGTGCTGTCTACAGGCACTATTTTACAAGATACGGAGTCTGGGTTTTCTGTCTCTATTGAGTCTGGTTGCAATGGGATAGAAGCATTGATCGTTCTTATTTCTGCCATGTTAGTTTTCCCTACTCATTGGAAACTTAAACTAAAAGGCATTGTCATCGGTTTTTTTGCCGTAGAGCTATTAAATATCATCCGGATTATTACCTTGTTTTATATCGGTCAATGGAATCAGGACATTTTCGATTGGGCGCATTTGTATATCTGGGAATCATTAATCATGTTAGATATATTAATTATCTTTTTATGGTGGATACGCACTTTACCATCCATTTCCACACAATCTACTGATAATCATGCCTCCTAATTCCCTCGTTCCATTTATTAGTAAAATTTTTCTGTGGTTACCCGTCTGCTACTGTCTGTGGTATTTTTCAGCCTCTTATACTGTTATAGTTCCTAGCTATTTGATTGAGTTCCTATTGAAATTGTCCTTTAATGATTTAGTATTAGGTATTGAACAGTCAGGACATAATATTGAAATTATTGTAAAAGCGACAATACCTCAGCAAGATATTCCAAAAGGGATGGTTGCTGAGTTGCCTTACCCAATCAATCCTTTAATATATAACTTTGGAATGCCTTTATGTTTAGCCCTTATTCTATCTTCCCCTAATACTTCTAAACGATTAGGTAAAAATATTGCTTTAAGTATTGTACTTCTGCTGTTTGTCCAAACTTGGGGAATCTACTTTGATTTTTTAAAATCTCTATTTTTACAAACGCCCAGTCATTTAATTGGTCATTTTGTTTTACAGCAATGGCAATTGGATGTCATCGCGATCAGTTACCAAATTGGCGCTCTTGTGTTACCGCCTGTCACCCCTCTTGTTATTTGGATGTTTTTATATAAACAATTTATCACCCAATTTATTCCTGTTTTTTATCAAATACATGACAAAGAGGAATAATAAATATCATTTCTCTTTAATAACGCTTTATAAACGAACAAAAAAATAGTTACGTTTTATGATGAATCATTAAGATCCAGACACACAACAACACCTGCATCGATTTCACACAAAAGCGTCTTTATCAATACTCCCATAAACCTTAATAAATTATTTTATTGTACTAAACTCTGCTCCCAACTTTTTTAGGATTAAAGATTCTACGGTTATCCTGAATAGATAATACTTACGCACCCTCGCGCGTCTTAATGACAAATTTTAGAACTCCATGGCACGTCTTTCGTCCACCTCGGATACGCACAAAATCCTGCTCAGTCAAAGCTACCACAAATGACTCGATGGTTCTTCGGTAAAAAAATTAGCCTCTTTAGCGCTTACGCGCTAAAATCAGCAACAACTCTTCGCTTACAGCGGACTATCAATCCATCCTAGGTTGACAGCGAACGTAGTGGTTCTTTTGCTTAAGAGCGCTTCTATTAATTCAAATCAATAGTTATCTGACTATATCAAAAAGAACCGCCTATAAGCCCTCTTTTCATTCCGTTAGATATCTATTGAGGTGACGAAAACCACGGCGGAAAAAGAGCAAAAAAAAATGATACCTCGTTATACCTATAATGGAGTAAGAACAGCATCTATACCAAGTAATTTATTAAAATTGTTGAGCTTATGGACAATCAGGAATCATTAGACCTAAGCTATCAAGAAACCTTCCAGGAAAGAAGATAAAACTACAATAGTTAAAATTCTCAAGTTTTTTCTAAAGATGTAAAAGGTTACCTAGTGTAGATTCAAAGTTTTATTAAACATCATTTTATTTCATTATTTTCTTAAGAGCTTGTACATACAAAGAACCTTCAACTGCCATTACTCTAGCTCGCAATGATTGCACAGTATCACTACTCTTAACTGGAATTTTTCTTTGTATAATGATAGGGCCTTCATCATATTCTTCATTTATAAATTGCACTGTTGCTCCAGAAAATTTATCACCAGAGTTTAATACTGCGGTATGCACTCTGTTTCCATACATACCTTTACCTCCATATTTAGGAAGCAATGAAGGATGAATATTTAGAATTTTATTCTGGTACTTTCTTAACGTTTTACTTCCTATTTTTTTCATATAACCAGACAAAACTACGACACTAGTATTCCATTGTTTCAATGTGTTTAAAATTACTAAATCCTTCTCGACTTCTGTTACATGTGTTTTGTCACTTATATGCACAATATTAATATTATTCTCACTACACCAACGAAAAATATCCGAATTATGGTTGTTTGTTATTACACCACCAATTCGAGCATTTAACTCACCCTCATTTATGGCATGGATTATATGTTTTACGGAACTACCACCATGTGAGGCGAGAAAGCTAATATACATTTGAGTGTTTGGAATAATGTTTAATGAGGGTATACCACCCTATAATAGAAGTTCAAAACAACCTCTTAACTATTTTTAGTTTTTCCTATACAGGCATTACATAATTAGGCAAATCCAGATGGATTCCATTCATCCATCATTTTTTGACGTGATGCATCGAGGCGTTCGGACATCAATGCCGCAAATCGTTTTAATAATTCGTAGCCGAATTTTGGTTCTTGCTCACATCGTTGTAATATTGTGCTTCCATCAAACTCAATTAATGTTGAGTTCTCTTCTGCCTTAGCCTGAAAATGCCATTGATAAGGTGAAATTAACCATGACCAACCTAAAACCTGATCTGAACTTAAAGTATGGATATCTAAAGTAGGCCCCATTATTGCAGGAATCTGTATAGAGATTTTCCCACTAAGAACTATGTAAAATTTGTCTGCATGCTCTCCATGTCGAAATAAAACATGCCCATTTTTGATATCAACTGTATTTGCTGATTTACAGAGTAAATATTTTATATCATCACTAAGGGTTGAAAAAAAATAATGGGTTGATAAATATGAAGAAACTGATTGGTTATTCATTGTTTACCTCTCAAAAAAAATTGATAATTGCTTATCGAATTTTAATAGGCTTCGTATTTAGTACAATACTCTACAGTCCATTCTTGGTATGTAAAAGCAAGCTATCTCAAAAGAGGTTTTCTACCTAACGATTGAGATAGCTTGATCAGAAGCAGAAAGACAAACAAGGTTGATATTTATTTTTTTATTGATCGTCTAACTGATCATTAAAATTCTAAGCGAAGTCCTAAAGTAAAAATATGGCTTTCAACATTTTTTAATTCAAGAACTGTTTCATAATCTACGAAAGCTTGTAAACCATGTTTAAAATTAGCTGAAACCCCCGCTCCAACGTTAAAATAATCCCCATCCAGACGATCAGACCTAAGCATCAAGGAGTTATTATTTGGATCATTAACATAAGCTACCTTAAATTCTCTAGCACTATCAAAATATTCATGATGCCATTCTACCCGCACGTGAGGCACAATGACTGCAAATGTTTGGCTATAAGCATAAGAAATTTGTCCACCTACAATTGATTCAAGAGAATCAACTTCCTGATCCCCAATACGCATATTAAGTCCTGTCGCTCCTTGCTCACTATAACCATCAATACTGGAATTTAAGTAAGTCACCCGAACATAGGGTCCATACGTTAATCCTCCAGTATGGAAATTATATCCACTGGATAAACTAGCATTAAACTGTTCACCTTCCGGTGTGGCAAAGGTAGCTCTATCAACTGTAGAAATATTTTGGTTATTAGATGCTATATCAATTTTTCTATCAATATCATAGTCTGACCATCCATAAGTAAAAATGCCATCAACGTAAAAATCACCTGAGTAAAATGTTAAATAAGCAGAAATATTATAATTATCAGCCTCAACACCACCACCGTTAACATCCATATTTTGTGCAAAATCCAAATTTAAATGAGAATAGCCTCCTGCAAGCCCCACTGTCAGATTATCCAATACTCGGAAATCAACTCCTGCGATAACCCCAATACTATGAAAGTCACTTTCATTTTCTCGCTCAGTTTTCTCAGTCTCACCAAATGCGCCAATAGTGTTAGCAAAGAAGCCTAAACGACTACCAGATAATAACCCATCATCACCTGCTGCTCCTCCAGTGGGATATTCAGGCTTAGCATCAGCTAAATCAAATGATTTTCCATGTTGCTGAAAAGAGGCTAAGCCAAAAGAACCTTTACGAATTTTATTGATATGGGATGCAATGCTACTGTATTGTCCTAAAGACGCCTGAGCTGAAATTGTTAAGGGTGCAAAAGTTTCTTCACTTACAATATTTTGATAACCACCGGCTAGTTCTGTTGCAGTTAACCCCCGGCTAAAAGTTGTAGGATCCTGTTCTGAGGCTGTATAGACATTCGCAGTTTGAACCATAGACCGGCAAGCTCCAAATAGATCATTTTCTAGTGCATTTCGGTTTTGACCTACCTTAATTAATCCTGCACAAGTATTACGCACAAAACGCTCACTACTAGAGTGCAACTCATTATAATCATCCAAGCCTGCTGCATTTATATTTGTTGAAAAAACAAGCATTGATACTAGGCTCAATTTAATATTATTATTATTCACGAACACCCTCTTTATTAATTAAATTATATTTTACGTGGAACAAAGAAAAACTCACCAGATTCATGTCCTGCATGACGAATAGGTGCATATTCAGGTACCTGCTCTATTCCATACTCTGCAGCAACAGCAATGATTCCTGCAGATACTTTGCGATACAAAGATTGTCCTTCTAATAATGTATTATTTCCATTTAGTGTTTTTATAAAAGCATTGGCAAAAACGGAGTGATCACCACCACCGCCATCCATTACAGGTTTCAAACCACCTGATGTTAGAACTGTTCTGGAACGTGCTTTTAACATTGCCTTAAGCCATTCTGATTTTTTACCGGAATCAACACCTGCTTCAATCCTAGCTAATGATGAACGAGTCATTGCGCCAGAGTAACAAGAATCAGAAACGACCATTACATGCTTAACAGACATAGAGTTTAGAATATCAGTTACAGCGACTGTAGAAATCCAGTTGGCTGTATTATCGGCATCTGCATCCACCGGTAACCAATGGCCACGCATATTAACTTTATCTAACTCACCATGTCCAGCATAATAAATAAGTAAATTATCTTTCTCATTCAATTTTGCCCGTAATTTATTCAATTCAGATAAAATCTGATAGCGATTAGCATTTTGTAATAATTTAGTTTTAAAACCATACTTTTCTTTTAATACTTTTTCTACAGCAACTGCATCATTTATTGGAGTATCAAGTATCGGTAGTTTTTCATACTTATTATTCCCTATGATTAACGCATAATACTGACCAAAATCCAAAGACTTCCAAGGCTGGTTCATCTTAACTTGAGGCAACTTCTCAGTTGCTCTCTGATTCATTTTTATCGCCTTCCCTAATGATAAAATAAAATCCAGACTGGTTCGTGAACCATTACGATCAATTGCAACTATTTCGACCGGAGTTTCAGTATCTGTTAATTTAACACTAGCCTGAAACAACCCTTGTTCATCAACTTCACTTTTCTCATCATTCACCATAAATGACAACAATTGATCAGCTTTATTTACTTTACCAATGATATCCCGCTTTTTAACGACTGATCGTAATGTAACTGTCGGCATTCCCCTCACTAAAACAAAGGGAGGGTCGATAATTTCTATCTTAGGTTTGTCACTAAGATTTTCTTTATCAACTTTCAATTGCAGTTTCTTTATCGTTTCTGCATAATTTTTTTTCTCTAATTCTAATTGACTGATTAATATTTCCTGATCTGCCAATTTTTCTTCATTTTTTTGAAACTGAGCAACTTCATCCTCGTGTTCTTGGCTTTTCTGACTTAAGATAATTTCAGTCTTCTTTTCAGCAGTCGCCTTTTCCATTGTTTGAATTTCCAAAAGTTCTTGATAACTTTTTTCAAGCCCTTGTAATTTCTGCTTTGTTTTAAGGAATTTCTCCTGCTTTTGACTTACTTGTAATTTAAACTGATCTGCTACCAACGTTTTTGTGTTCAACTCATCTTCAAGTTTTTTTACTTCAGCTGAAGAAGCCAGTCCTTGGTTGATTTTATTTTTTAAATTTTCAATGCTTTGTTTAGAAAGTGTTTTTTCTTCAGTTAGTTGATCAATCAACTGTTGTTGCTGAATTTTTTCTTGCTCAACTTTTTTTAAAGTAACTAACGTTTTTTCCAACTTTTCTTTATTATCAGTACCCTCATAACCACCTAACTTGCTTTGATTTTGCTTATCTATTGATAATAGATTTGTTTTTGTCTGTGCAGTTTGTTTTAAATCCAGTAATTTCTTTTCAGTACTTGCTAAATTTGCCTGAGTATCTAATAGTTTAATTTGAGCTTCACTCGCCTCTATTTTTTGTCGTTTTAAATCATCAGAAAATTGATTGGCTCTTTTTTCAGTTTCGTTCAGTTTACTTTTCAGGTTTTCAACTTTACTCTGATATTGCAGTTTTAATTTCGCAACATTTTGCTGTTGTATTTGGATTTCTTTCTTTTCTTTAAATGCAATGCCCTCAAGTTTCACTATTTCCGTTTGATTGGCTTGTGCAGTCGCTTTTTCTAATAATCTCTGAGTTTCTGCTAATGTACTATTAGAAGCAGCAATACTTTTTTGTCGCTGAATAAGTTTAGTCTGAATTGTACCCAATTGACTGGTCAGATTTTTAGCTTCTGTTCGGCTATTTTTTAACTCAGTTTTTAGAAATTGAATTTCTCTACTTAATTCACTTTCTGACGTAGTTTCTATGCTGGCTGCATAAGGTAAATTAACTTTTGAAAGCCCTGATGATTTTTCATACCAAGACATGGCTTCTGCTATATTTTTATTAACACCAAACCCTCTTTCATAAAGAAAGCCAAGATTAATCTGTGCTCGTGTATTACCTTGCTTAGCTGCCTTTTCATACCACTGAGCTGCTATTTTATAATTTGGTATTAATCCCAAACCTTTTTCATAAATTTCACCTACATAAGCCTGAGCTTCGGACTCACCCGCTTGTGCTTTAGGTAACCATACTTTTAATGCTGTAGCATAACTTGCTCTGTCATAGGCGACATATTCACCTCCGCGGATTTCACATTCAGAAGCAGTTGATTTAATGGGTCTTCTTGCAGTAGCAAAAACGCCAAGTTGGCCTAACTTTCTCACTTGTGCCGGCAATAAACAGTCAACAATCATCAGATTATCACCATTTTCTACCTTCGCAATTTTGTTAACAAGTTCTGGTTCATTAGTCGTTGTACATCCCAAAAGCAGAACCAGTAGCAACGAAAATATTGTTGTTTTTATTTGCATATCATCACCTCAAGATTAGAACAATAATATATATAAGCTAAACAAAGCAACATGAATAAGTATTTCATACTTTATTAATATAATAAATATCATCATTTATTAGTTATTTACTTTTCATCCAACTGCCAGAATCCTTCTCTAGCTAGTAAATTCTTAGTCAACCATAGTTCAATAGTTTGTTTATCCTGTACATAAATTTCTGGACAATTTGGTTTAACAGAATTATTTTGTTCTACTGCATTAATCCAATTCTCCCACGCTTGTACATTACATTCGACGAACCGTGGATCCTTAGCATGACCAAGTGCATAAAGATCTTCTGGTTTATTTTGGCCTTTAACAACCACTTTAGCTAACCGCCTAACGACAAAACCTAAACTTTCACAACTCTTAACAAGGTCTCCAGAAAGTATAATCTCAGTATTAAAAAATCGAGTTAAACTTTCCATTCTTGCTGCCATAATTAAAGGCTCTCCCACTATGCCAAATTTCCTAACACCATGCTCAGGACCTAAATCACCCATAACAACACTACCTACTGATACACCTATACCTGCATTAATTGTTCCTTCTACTTGAGCAAGTGCATCAGCATCAATTTTATGTTTATATCGTTGCGGAAGTGACAAAAAAAACTGTCGTTGCAGCAAAGATAACTCCATGGCACCACATAATGCATTTTTATAAGCCATCTCTTGTTCTTGTTCTTGCTCTTTATACGGCCAGTAATAACAGACCATATCACCCACATAACTTTCTAACCAGCCATTATATTTATCTTGCAGTACGAGTGAAGTTTCACCTAAATAATCATTCATTAACATTAAAACATGGCTTGGTTCCTTTAGTATCCCTGTTACTTTAGTGTAACCAGCTAAATCACTCATTAGTACTAACGCCAAACATCTATGATTTTGAAAAGATTCATCACTTCTTAGTGTTATTAATAAATTATGAATCTGCCTAGGCATATAGTGACTGATTAATACTCCTTCACGATAACCAATAATCAAAAATGTAGCGATAACTTGTCCAATACTAAAAAAATAAACAATCATCGTCATAGTAACGGGCCATAACTGAACTAATGGATTAAAAAAACATAATCCTATCGCCGCCATAAACATGCATATAGCACCAATCCATACAAAATGCTGCTTTAAAAAAGCACTCGCTAAAACACCTGTAATAGCAACAAATAAAAATAACAATGTAATAATCAACCTATTTGGCTTTCTAGGATGATCAGCATTTAGGATTGTTTCAACAGCATCAACTAAAAATTGTGCTCCCGGTGTAATATCATGAGAGCCTAATAAAGCAGTCGTCATTGAAGTAACAATGATATCTGTCGCTTCTGTCGGAGTGGTTAATTGTAGGATGACCACCTTATTTTTAAGTAAAGCTGCTGCCTGTCTTGCAACATCTACATCACAGGAAGCCAGAAGGCTAACAGGCAAAATCGGCCTATTTCCTTGCATCCTAGTTTCATAAATGGGTCGTCCTAAACGTATTCGGCGACATCGTCTATTCTCATCACAGATTTCATCATCCCCACTCATTTGCAATGCATTATTTGTCAAATCAACACTCATAAAGTTTGCCAATTTAATAACTGCATGATCACTACTCAAATCCAAATAGCGTGCAACAGGGTTACCCCTTGTAACTAGCCTATCACTACCTACTATCCCCTTTTCAGGTATATTAACGGCAGCCTCCAAATCATATAACAAGAAATCAGGCAAATTTTCCTGTCCATTTAAATAAGGTGCAATAATAAATTGTTTAATCGCTTGTTTACTCATTTTTAAAGGAGCATTCCCAACACTGCTATTATTAATTTGACACTGTTGGCCTACTGTTATTTCGCATTCAGGCATTGACCATTGCACCTGTCCGTTTGGTTCAATGCATTGCGCGTATGGCATTCGGCCTTCCATTTCCTTAGCAATTCTAGCATCCAAAAAGATCGCCTTTGCACCCACAGCAATCAAATGTTCTATTGCCCTACTAAAAAGTGGTAAAGCCTGTTTTCTACCAACTTCTATCGGTACATCATCATCCAAAACTACAATTCCAGTATAGCGCCATTGCTGTCGAGATTGATAAACCAAAGCTGAATCATGCACCCAATCATCAACATGAGAACCACTCCAAAAATCGACTACCAAACCTATAATTACTGAAATAAAAACAAATAAAGTCAACAGCTTATTATTTTTTAGCGGAAATTCACGCAGAAAAATTCTTTTCACAATTGTCGTTTAAACGACTTATAAATCAACAGAAAGAACTACACTTTCACTAAACTCTGGATACTCAAAATTATAAATAACACTTTCTACACAAGAACGGAATTGGTGGTCAATATTTTCAGTTTGACTAAATAATAATTTTTCAATTTGACCCAAAGCACCTAAAGTCCAAGTTGCTTTGACCATCCGTTCAACCTGATAAAGATTACGACATAAACTAACTTCCGAACGAATATCTCCTGCCATTATTTTAATAAGTTCAGACCTTTCAATTCTCGTAAGAGTAGATTTATTCATTCCTTTTTTTAAGGTTCTCAATTTTATTGATGTAGTCCTTTTCATACTGCTTACTTTCAGATATTTTAGAGGTTCGATAACGGCAATAGCACAAATTAAGTCATTTTTACTCCCTTTCTCATCAGAACAACTTAATTTATTATTAATCCAATCACTACACTGAGTAAAACCTTTTGGCCTTATCCAAGGGGAAAATTTATTTGAAAGTTCAACTTCAATTTCCCTTGTTGCCCTGTTCTGACATATTAATTGAAGATAACGGCTATCTGCAGTTTGTGTTTTAAGCCATAACCGCCCCCCTGGAATCAATAAAAACCTTGACCCTACTGAAACCATATCATCAACCACACAGGCGTTATTATTTACACTGATTCCTTGGCTTTTGCTCTTCAAAAACTTCATTGAATTACAATCAATTGCCTGAGCCTGAATATCAACACTTATTATTAGTAGTAGTACTGCAATATACAAGGATAAGCTAATCGAAATTTGTAAAATATTTTTTTTAGGTCGACCTAATTTTAAAGTCATTGTCTTGTTCCACTTAATCTTGGACTATTATTGTTAATCAATTAACCAGAAAATAAAATATATCAATAGTTCGATAAAGCTGTACTGGTCAACTCGTTTAGCTGAAGTTCTCAGCTCTCTTAATGCATGTCTTGGTTTTAGTTTGCCTTTTTAATCAATGATTGTCTGTGATTTTTTACCATTATGAATACAATACACCTTTATAGAAGTTATTCACTCGAAGATTTATTGTTATATTACCAAGCTAAAGGTAGTTTTTTATTAATGGTTATTATTTTATTTTTAATCATTAAATAACTTCCAGTTTCTAATTCTTTTAATATTCTACTGATCATTTCTCGTGAAGAACCCACTCTTAATGCAATATCTTTATGTGTTAAAGGAATTGAAACCTGAAGTTTACCTTCTTCATTCGTTTCAGAAAGATCATGTAATAGCTTCACTAACCGTCCGTAAACATCCATTAATGCTAATCCTTGAGCAACAAAAGTGACGAATCTCACTTTAGAGCATAAAAAATTAATCACATTAATGGCAATTTTTGAGTTTTCCTCAAGTAGTTTATTAAAGGGTTCTTTCTGAATAATCAGAAATTCACACTTTTCATTAGAGACGATATCTGCAGAGCGTGGTTTTGCATCCAGTAACGAAAGTTCACCAAATTGATCGCCTTGCTTTAATGTAGTCAGAATCATTTCTTTCCCATCTTCATTAGCAACTTTCACATTGACAGACCCTTGCTTAATAATATACATAGAGCTATCACTATCACCTGCGTTAATAACGAAGGTATTTTTTGCAACCTTTCTTATTTTAGTTAAAGCAGCAATAGCAAGTAATTCTTTTTCATCAAGCTCATTAAACAGATCATTTCCTTTCAGGATTTCTATTGTATCCACTAGCTTACTCCCTAGTTCATAGTAATATTTTATAATACGAAGGTTTGTAAAAAAATGCCAGCTTTTCCACTTATTTTGAAATAATCCAGATTTCTTTTGCCTGTTGGTTAACCACTAACACAGCCCAGTTATCACATGCCCATATTTCATCTGTACCCAGCTTACTTTTTATAAAAGGATGAGAGCAATAAGAATTAATTTTATTGATATTTGCTACCGGGTTACCCCTTAATACTTGTAATTGAATAAAGTGATTCATTTCTAACATTTCAATGTCTTCATCATTCCGTTGGTGAATAAAACCCTGTAAATCTGCTGATGCCCAATCAAAGGGGATTGAATGCCAACCTGATTCTATTTTTTTTCGGTCAGCGGCTGTCAATGTTTGATTATTGGTAGTAAAAAGCCAACTCCAATTTGGTTTAGCCCTCTTTTTTTTATTTCTTAACAAACAGGAATCAAAAGATATCATCTTTTGTCTATGACAAAGTTCTCTTCTGATTTCTATTGGCATAAAGTCAACTTCAGCGATTAAACTATTCCAATCATTTTGAGCCTGAGCTGCTCTAGGGCGGGTTGTCAGAAGTCGCGCCTGATTATAAAGGGCATGCAAGGGTCGTTCTTTTTGTTGTAACCGCTTTAGCTTTGTTAATGCTGTTGCCCATAGATCCATATCTGCATCAGTTTGTTCATATAATGCTAATGCATCTAACATTTCAATTTGACTGTTATTATCAGCTTGTTGTTTTGCTTCTGCGAGAACTGCTCTAGCTTGATGTGGTTTACCTTGGTATAAATAAGCGATTGCCAAATTTATTTTGGCGGGTAAATACCATGGGTCTTTTTCGATAGCAAGAGCAAGCACATTAACCGCTTCTTCTAAGTATCCAGAAACACTACTATCTTCAGAACTGTAGTTTTTCAGAAATTTTTTTTGTGAATCATTATTAACTATTCCCCCTCTTGTTTGATGATTCTTTCCATATTTATTTAACGTATCTGCTCTACTTCGAGTATCTAAATTGAGGGGTAACCAATAAAAAACCAATCTCTGCTCACTCATTTGTGAGCGGGCTTGTTGAAGAAAGCATTGCCCTAGATTATTTAATACAGACCGCCCAGGAAATACTTTCTGAAATTCTTTTAAAAAATATATCGCATCATTGCAATGCCCAAAATGAGCTAACCGAGAACCAAAACGAAAAAAGGCTAACTTCTGATTAATTTGATTGAGTCGTTGGCGTAACAATTCAGCTCGATCTTCTGCAGCAGGATGTGAGGGTGAAATTTTAGTACTCGTTTGCTGCATCCAAAATGCAAAAAAGTCCTGGCCACCACCTCCATCAACTTCCCCTTTTTTTTTAACCTGCTTTTTTTTAATTAATAAGTCAACCGAATAACCCGCCATTGCAGCATAAAGATAGCCTTTATCATCAGCCGCTAGTTCTGCTTGCTTTGCCTCAAAATGTTGATTGATAAATTGTGCAATTTTCTGGGAATCAGCAGTGTCTTGCATAAAGCTTTCAACTTCATGATGCCAGAAATCATCATTTGCTAAATGCGCTAGTTCATGTCCTAAAATAAAAGCTAGTCTTGCTTCTGCAAGTTCAGCTGTTGCATTTTTATGGACAATATCCAGTGCTTGTTTTGACAACACAATATGACCTGCAGGTAGCGCAATTGCCCAGGCATGGTTTGCATTATTAACAACCACTAGTTTAGCAAGACGTTTACTGTTGCGGTCAGCAACTAATCGGACTTTTTTAAAAACTCGCTGTGCATCTGCAACTCTTGGATCCTGTTGTACTGTCAGCTCTCCGAAACTATCAATATAAAATGCGACTTCATTACTGAATTTAGCATTCACCTGAGACGTTGCCAACATCAACAATATTGTTATAACAACATGTTTATAATTTGTTAATATTTTAATTTGTATCATTGCTTAAGGCTAATTATTCAAGGAATGTGTACGAAATAAGATGTAAGTTTCTGTTTGTTTTGTAGCGCGTGACAATAGTCTTTTATATTAGTTTATGTGTCATATTTAATGCCACTCACCCACTAATACAAAAGGTGCCCAATAAAAAGGATGATTTAGTTTTTTATTTTTTATCAAACCCAATTGAGCTTTTTGTACAGCTTGAGCTTTTGTCGTTCCCGGTTGCTGGTAATATTTATAAAAGTCAGAAAAAAACTGTTGTGCGGCTTCATCTGCTACTGGCCAAAGGGTACCAATGGCACTTTTAACACCGGTTTGCACAACAACACCTGATAACCCTAAAGGAGAGCGGTCATCACCTTCGGCTGTTTGACAAGCACTTAATGTGACTAACTCTACCGGTTGGTTATTAACCGCTTCATTTTGAAATAATTCAGATAATTGTTTCATGTTAAGTAAGTGGTCATGAGTCATAATAAAGCTTTTTTCTGGATCGCCCGAAAAGTAACCATGTGAGGCAATATGTACCATTGAGTGTCCCCGATGAACACTCTTTATAAATTTCCCGAGCAGAAAATTATTATTTTCCATCACATTTACTTGGCTTAATTCTGACAATATTTTTAACTCTTTGCTTACGCCAGGTAACGCTAAGTCTTTTTTCAGTTGTTCGATTTGTAGGTTTCGGTTGGTTATCTTTCGTTCAGAACCTTGTCTTATTTTTAATTTTCTTAAGGGTAATTTTTCAGTCAGCCCACGCAGGTCTTCAGTTGATTCCTCAAATATATTGATACCTTTCTCAAATAACTCTTCAACGACGCCCCCTGGCTCACTCATCCCAGCTAACAAAATATCACTTTTATTAGTACTTTTAGATTGGGCTGCTAATAACGATAACCCTGGCACTGTCACAAGTGCATATTGCTCGGTTAAATATTGTTGACCATCGTAAAGTAAAGCAAAAGGAATTTTACGCAAAGCTCCATCAGGTAAATAAACTAACGTTTTGATTTTATGCTGTTCTAAATCGACTTTAACAGGGGCAATAAGCCATTGATGTAATACTTGAGAATGTTTTACTATAGAATCACCCATATAAATAGCATCATTAAGGCTCTTTACTATTGTCTTTATCTGAGCCGGAGACTGATCAATTGAATAGGCTTTTATCTGATCTGAAAACTGAACAACCAAGACCATTCGGTTAGACAACGTAATAGGATATAGCACAGCAGTATCTGCTTCTATAATATTGCTTTGTAATTGTTGCTTAACTGTACAGGTATTTTTAAAATAATCTTGTAGTTCAACCGCTTTTAATTGTTCCCATATTTGCAAAACTTCAGTCAATAACTGTTGCTGCTGCTGAGTATCAGCTTGCTCTGTTTGTTGAAGAAGTAATTCTATATATTCAGTGTATAAAGGAGAGAATGTCTGGTTAAATGATGATTCACCATTGGTATA
Source organism: Methylococcales bacterium (assembly GCA_023145835.1). Taxonomy (GTDB): domain Bacteria; phylum Pseudomonadota; class Gammaproteobacteria; order Methylococcales; family Methylomonadaceae; genus QPIN01. The sequence goes on along the minus strand of JAGLDH010000080.1, from coordinate 8,139 downwards.
CATCACTGGAAAATCAACTCTAGACTGTTGTAACAATTGAACAGCATTTCTATAAGCAGATAAAGATTTTAAGTATCTACCTTTCTTCAAGAGTAAACGCGCTCTTTTCCAACTCCATTCTAGTTGTAAATCTAGGCTACTATCGCTTAATTGGGCTTGCTCAGTTAATTTTAAAGCATCATCTATTCTTAGTTGTTGTAAATAAAGATCAGCTTGATACCCCAGTGCTTGAGATTTAAATCGGCTGGATACAGGTTGTGCCAAAACGGCTTGCAGGGATTGTTGAGCTAATTGTAGTTGACCGAATTGTCCTGCTTGATAGCCCAACGACAATAATAGTTGCTGCTTTGTCTGCGGTTCTGTTACTAATTGAATATTTACCGACGCACGATCCAAGAGCGATTTATCATGATTCACTTTACTTAAATTGATTAAAGCACTGGCTGTTTGTGCCTTATCCCCAGCCTGTTCTGCTGTATTGACGGCTTTCTGATACCATTCGGCAGATTGCTGATTTTTATTCCGTGCTGTTGCAATATGACCAAAACGTTGCATCACTTCGCTAATCAATGATAGGTTTTGTGATGTTTCCACTGCATCATAAATACTTATCAGTTTTTCTTCTGCCAATTTAATCTGTCCGCTACGAAGTAAAGTATCCGCAAAGATGATATTGATTAGCCAGCGATCAGAGGGTGTTACACTATTTTTTTCAGCTTTCTTCAATAAATCCTGAGCAACATAAACATGTCCTTCTGATAAAGCTTTTTCACTCTGTTTCAAATAATCAGTATCAGCGATAGCAAAGGCACTCCCTTCAAATAAAGCAGCCATCATAACTAACAATAACAAATTTTTTTTAATCATATTTTTCATCTACTTAGATAATAATGGTAAAGTTAAAATAGTCTTGTCTGTAACTGAAAATGTATCCCACTATCTTGCAGGTCATACTCTTGATTCACAACATCTGAATTATTCAGTGCTTGTGCCCAATAAAATTCTGCACCCAGTTGTTTCCAATTCCATTTAAGCCCAACCCCAGCAGAATAAAGTGTTTTAGATTTATCAAGATGATTCCAGACTTGACCATAATCAAAAAATGGAATAACACGTAAATCATGTCCATCTTTCTTTGATTGCTGCCATAAAGGAACCCTGAATTCGATTGACAAAGCGTAGCCTTCATCACGTACTAATTCATTTTGGCGATAACCACGTACTGTGTTTACCCCTCCCAAAGCAAAACGTTCTAAGGGCAGCAGGCTTTCTGATGTAAGTTGAATATCAGACCGGAAAAATAATTCAGTTCCCCATTCATCTATCTTGCGTAAGTAACGTAATTGTCCCATCCAGCTAAAAAAACGTCCATCCGCTGTTGGGCTTGGATTAATGGTTGAATTAAATGCATCAAAACCAACATTCAAACTTGATCTCAAAGATAAGACTTGTTTATCATTACGTTCTATATGGTTCTGAATAAAGCGAATAACACTGACTTTAGCTTTACCATTAGTGTCAACCCCTTTAGCTAATCCGATAGGAGTATTATTTGAATAAGACGTTTTAGTTTGTCGAAAGGCATATTGCAATTCAAGACTCAATGTTCGATGTAAATTACGAAAAATAGGCTGACTTAGTCCCACATTAAAATCCATAAACCTATTTTCAAAGCCGAAAGCAGCCAATGTTCCTTCTACGATTTCTGATTGACTCCCTTGAAATCCAATATTGAACCGTGTTTCGTAAGATGTAAAAGGAAGTGAAAAAAAGCTGTTGACACTTTGCATCCCCTCACTACCACTCAAATCAATCTTTAAAAAATCGCCCCAACCCGTTAGATTCCTTACAACACCACCCAAGTGGCCGGTATAGGCTCCTACACCTGCTGGTGTATAGTTATCAGTGCTCAGATAAAGCTCGTAAGGCTTTGCCCGAGTAATATCCAAATCCAGGATACTATCTCCTGGGTTTACTCCTGGTTTTAACGCACCATTGACTCTCTCTATCAGTGGATCTGAAAGCAACATGTGAAAACGTTCCAGTAACGCAGTTTGTTGTAAAGGTTTGTCGTCATCCATTTTAATCCGGTCACGCACATAGTCTTCTCTTAATCGTTCAGTGCCTTTTATATTAATTCTGGTCAATTTTCCTTCATAAACTTGATAACGAACCACCCCCTGACTAATATGTTGATCTGGAAGAACCACACTCGTATATAAAAAGCCTGCCTTTTTATAATGTTGTATTAATTGTTGACGAATATTTTCCAAATCAATCCGACTAATCACTTTTCCTACCAGTGGCTGAACAACTGTTTGTAATTGTTCATGACTTATACTTTTATTTCCATCAAATAATACTTCTTTTAAGATAATCCTATCAACTGAACTCACTGTTTCAGTTTTTTTCTCTGGTTTTTGAATATCGATGCTGTCATCAGAAGGTGTGGGTTGCCACCTTGGCAACGCAGGAAGTTGATAACTGGGTTTTGGTGGGTTTAATCCACCGGGTTCTAGTGCTTGTACTGTCATAAAAGACTGAATTAAAAGTAACCCTACAAAAGTGATCTTTTGTTGTTTAGAAAAAGCCATTAGTTCAGACCCTGCTTACAAAGACCATCGGTTAAAAGCAAGGTAAGCTGTTGATTGTCTGAATGAAGCGTAGACTGAGGTTGTATCTTATGATTTAATTTATATCGAAACAACGGTAAATTAATACTATCACTCGCTTTAACAGGCAATCCTCCATGGCCTGTTTCAATCAATGAACTCATTTTTTCATCTCTTGATACACGACAGGGGTCATTAGCTATCGTTTTGTTTGCAACAAAACTGGAATCAACTTTAGCGAATCGTCCCGCTATATTTAACTCTACTGGACTTACCTCAACCTTTCCACTGGGACCTTTTAGCGCCGCAGCCTGTATCACATTAAGCCTTGTTGTAGGGCTATATGGCAAACGTGTTTGACCACCAATCAAAATTTCCCCCTGACTAGCCACTATCGTCTTCGCATTTCCTTGTATATTACCCCCTCTAGAGTTCGTGTTATTTGAACCGGTATTGGCTTGAATAAAACCACCATTCATGATTAAAGTATCCGTATTAATCGTGATGTCGCCTCCATTTTTACCTATTTCATTTTCTACTGAGGTCACTATTTGGCTTTGATCCACGGCTAAACCTTGGCTCTTTATAATGATATTACCACCGCGAGTATTCACTGAAGAAGTATTGATTTCACTGTTTTGCTGTAATTTCATAAGACCCTTTATATCTAAATCAATACTCCCTGCTATCCCTATCCCATTACTAAGAGTATCAATCCTTGAATCATTAACTAGTGTCAGATCATTAGTCTCAATTGTGATATTACCTGCATTACCCCCACTATGACTAGCGGATGTAATATGTCCCTCCTGATTTAGAAAAATCTGCTTAGAAACTATCGTAAGATCCCCTCCATTTCCTGCGCCTTCAGTGGAAGAATCTATCACTCCTCCATTATTTAAACTAAGTTGATCCGTCGTAACAGTCAAACTGCCTGCATTGCCACCAGAATTTATATTTGTATTAACACGTAACGCAGAACCATTATGTATTTGAATACTTCCGGCCTTAAGCTGAATATTTCCTCCCCCATCAATACCTTTCTCACTTAGTGAAGTACTCGAAATTTTGGAATCTAACATCGTTAACTGCCCTTTTAAATCAACGAAAATGTTTCCACCTTTCCCTGTTGTTTTAACATTTGTATCACTACTGATTTTAGATCCATTGTCCATCATCAGGTTCCCTGCAATAATTCTCACACCTTCCGCATTTTTAGAGCCGTTCACGCCATTATCTATAAAAGTTGAATTTAACTGAACTGTCTCCGCTTTCAGTTTGATTAACCCCGCATCTTTGTCATTAAAAGCAAAAGAGTTTATCGAAGCTTTTTTTAAGTTAATGTCTTTAGCAGATAATTGAATTGCCCCCCCACTTAATTTTCTATCTGGGACAGAGCTAGTTAAGCTAGGGGTTAGTGGAGTGGCTTGCTTATCATGACTGATATCAATTATTCCTCCAGAGCCACTGATTTGAGTTAACCCTGAATCATCTAGATGCCATTGTCCTTGTCCAGAATTACTTGCTAATAATACGCGCGCGCCCGCAGCCTTAACTGAGGAGTTGTTCATTTTAATATCACCGCCTACTACAACGATATCTTTGCCATCCTGCATAATTAAATCAGCATGATCAAATGTAATTTCTGCCTGCTGACCGGATTTAAACTGATAGTCTATGGGATCTGCAACACTTAAAACTGATTCGCTCACCGGATCAGCAAAAAACATATCTCCATTTGTAAACCCAATCCCATGAGCACTCGTTAAATGAAAATTACCGTTTACATTAAAATTAGCATTTGAACCAACTACCCAACCCGCGGGATTCATTAACCAAAGGTTAGCTGAGCTGCTAGAAATAATATTCCCATTAATCAATGACGATTGCCCCCCCGTCACACGCGCCAAAATATTCTGAGTGGGTGCATTGGTTGTAAATTGAGCAGTTTCCCCACTATTAATATTAAATTGAGAAAAACTATGAAATAAGTTAGCCCCTTGTCTAGCCCCTAAGCCTTCATTAATGTTATACACAGGCCCTGTTAAAGCTTGGCTTCCTCCTCCTAAAGAACCATCAACAATGACTTCAGCATAGATAGTTGGAATAAATGAAAGTGGGAATAATACAAACCACTTTGTTTTATTGTTCATAGTAAGATCCTTTTTTTATATTTAATTATTAAGGAGCGAGTCTCTGTCAATAAGTAATGCTGGCAGTGCTAGCTATTTATTTTTCTTAACTTATATAACACTAAGGTCTTAAATGCATCAGCACATCCTACGTTTATTGTATGATTAATACTTTACACAGATACTGTTGTAGGCTTTATACCCAGTTAGTTTTTGTCGAAATCAAGTCGCTAAACAGAATCATCTCTAATGATGCCACTATTTTAAAAAAAACTGCTCTCGGCTAATTTAGATCTTTTTGATCGACAACAAACCGCCACTGCTTACTAAGGCGTCTTAATTTCACTTTATATAGTCGATCAATAACAAACAACTCAGGAATATCTGCTAATAAACTATCATTATTATAAAAAGCAGGTCTGCTTGATACTCCTTTAGCGAGGCGATCAACCTTGGTTAATAAAAAGTTAGAGTCCGTTTTTTTTTGTAGAGTAACCTTAAAAACATCACTACCTACTCGTATATCCTTCACCTTTAATATACCCGTTGATGGGTCATAAGATGCTACGGCTTGTTGTTTTAACCGCTCTACCTCATCTTTTGTATGTAATTCACCAAATTGTCTTTTCTTTGGATCGACACGAGTAGAGCAACCGGCTTCAGGTGGTAACTCAAAGTTTGCTTTAATTGGCACCCCTTTTTCCACCGTGATTGATTTACTTTTCTCTTGAAGGTTTGTGGCACTAGCAGTTAATATATAAGTCCCCGGACTAAGAAATAACCCATACTCACCGGTATCTTTGCTTATTCCTTGATTGCCATGCGTCACAATTGCTGCTGATATACCTTCCTGAGTGCATTGGTTAACCACTTTCCCTGTTACTGATTCAGCATAGATAGTTGGAATAAATAAAAGTGGGCATAATACAAACCATTTTATTTTATTATTCATAGTAAGATCCTTTTTTATACTGTAAATTTTAAGGAGAGAGTCCCTGTCAATAAGTCATGCTGGCAGTACTAGCTATGTTATTTTTCTTAACTAATTATAATACTGAGGCCGAAGCGTATCTTTACATGTTAAATGCCTATACTATCGTCAGCACATCCTACGTTTATTTTTTGATTAATACTTTGCACCGTTAATGTTTTAGGCTTTATAACAAGTTAGCTTTTATCGAGAGCAAGACGCTAAAGTACAACTTCGGCTAATTTAGAGCTTTTTGATCTTGTTGATCGACAACAAACCGCCACTGATTACTAAGGCGTCTTAATTTCACTTTATATAATCGATCAATAACAAACAAGTCAGGAATATCTGCTAATGAACTATCATTGTTATAAAAAGCAGGTCTTTCTGACACTCCTTTAGCGAGGTGATCAACCTTGGTTAATAAAAAGTTTGACTCCGGATTTCCTTTTAAAGTAACCTTAAGAATATCATCACCTACTCGTACATCCTTCACTTTTAATATACCCGTTGATGGGTCATAAGATGCTACGGCTTGATGTTTTAACCGCTCTACCTCGTCCATTGTATGTAATTCACCAAATGGTGTTTTCTTTGGATCGACGTTAGCAGAGCAACCTGCTTCAGGTGATAACTCAAAGTTTACTTTAATTAGTTCCCCATCACCTTCCACAGTGATTGTTTTACTTTTCTCTTGAAGGTTTGTGGCACTAGCAGTTAATGTATAAGTCCCAGGACTGAAAGATAACCCAAACTCACCGGTATCTACGGTTATTTTTTGATCGCCATGTACCCCAATAGCTGCTAATATGCCTTCCTTAGTGCATTGGTTAACCACTTTCCCTGATACTGATACTGATGATAGTCTTGCCGCTGGTGATGCCGCTAAGATAGCTTGATTAAACACAGATATTTTATAATGCGACTTTTTAGTAAACTTGATGTCTTTATTAATAACTCGTATATAATAATATCCTTCAATAGTTGCTTCCCAACTTAAAATTTCACCTTTTCCTGCTCCATTAAAATCAACTAACTGAGCTTCAATTTCATTATCCGCATTATAGAGTTCTATCGCTGGATTGACACCTTTTACAGCACTATCTAGATTTAAGTTAATAAAATAAGTTTTGTTTTTTTCAGCATAAAACTTTAGCCAATCTTCATCCTCTGCATAGTCAAATTTATGAGCTTGTCCATCATAGTCAACGAATATCGGCTTCGCATCATCAAAGGAATTATTCGGCTCATAAACTAATTTTGAAATGTCAAAAATAGGCGAGGGGAAAAGAAGAGGTTTTAAATCTTTTTCTGGAATAACAGTGGTAACGTTTGGCGATATATCAACAGCAACAGCAGGTGTAACGGTTGGTGTTATATCCTCTTCTAGAGTAGCAGCAGGTGTAACGGTTGGTGTTATATCCTCTTCTAGAGTAGCAGCAGGTGTAACGGTTGGTGCTATATCCCCTTCTGAAGTAGCAGCAGGCGTAATGGCTGGTGTTACACTTACTGCTGGAGTAATAAAAGGTGTATCAGCAAGCTTTGTATCTACAACTTGATTAGGAAAAACAATAGATCCATTATTTTCTTCTGCAACCACGGCAAAAGGTAAAACAATAAATAAAAATTTTATAGTTTGTTTACATTGCAAAAAAAGACTCATGTTTTCTCCTGGACGTATAAGGACGATGATTTAATTAGAGTCTGCTCAGAAAGTCTATCTTATTGATTTAAAAATATTTAAAATAAAATAATGAGTTTTAAGCGCACGGTTTTTGAAGGAGTTATGCAAAAACCCGTGCACTTCTTCTAATTTTAGTGTTGTGAATAGCTGGTGATTTATTATAAACCACCCGTTATAATAAATATTATACAAACAAAACAACTGCTTATGATTTTATATTGTTTTTGAAGTACCTTACAATATACTTTCTGAGCAGGCTCTAATTATTATTTCCAGAGTAAGATACTCGTTCTCCTTATACTTCAGATAGTACCAAAGAAAAAAATAGAATTAAAGGTAATCTGTTATATACAAAAAGTTAAAATCACTTTATTTTTATTACCGACAGGCTAAAAAAAACCAATAACCCCAAAAATTTTCATATATTTTAAATACTTAGCTTAAAAGTTTTTTTTTAGATTAAAGAGTCTCTTTGTTCTACATAAAATACCCATTATTGTATTAAGTTATCTTATTTGCTTTTTAAGGAGGCTCTGATAAAGTCAATTAGGATTTAGCGCAGAAAAATGTACGCATCTCTTGTCATAAAAACTGATTCACCACGTAACCACTTGCTTGGCACTCGCCACCCTCGCTGAAAATCAGGGAAACGGAGCGACAGGGAAATTTGCCAATCCGACGTATGCGCTAACATGCGAGGGTGGCTAAAATTTTTTACCGATAGAGCCGTCAAGTCATTGA
>JAGLDH010000008.1 GCA_023145835.1 Methylococcales bacterium | reverse complement strand
ATGTCGAGTTGATGTTTACCGGTATCGACACCGACATTGATTTTTCGATTAACTCTTGAGTATTTTGTGATTTCATAATAAGCTGACTCTGCCTTACAAATATGGGTTCGAGACCCTGTTAACTATTCAAACTGAATGCTTGGAGTCTGATACAGCGTTCGCACTTGTTATCGGTCTCTCAAAAAAGGAACTATGCATCTAGCCGTAAAAAGCGTCACATTTTTTGCAAAGGAAAAAAATGCGCCCCTTTTTACATCAGCTGATCCGGGCGTTATGTCTTGAATAATCCATGATTGAATTTGGCCTCTAAGGAAGGAAGTCAATGTGTAATCCATGAGATTACTGATATGTAAAGTAAAAATTCACTAATTACTAAACTATTGGAGGAAAAAATGTATTTTAAAAAATCAATCATTTTTACAAGTTTTGTTGTATTTCTAATCACAGTCAGTCCAACAACATCAGTAGCAGCTGATGTGGAATTTTGTTATGGACCCAAGTGTTCTTTACCACCGGATCAATGGGCAAATGAATTTCCTGATTGCTCAGGGAACATGCAATCCCCTATTGACATTTTTGGCACCAATCGCAATAGAAATCTTCGCCCTATCAAGTTTCATTACCGTCCCACGGAACTAGTCGTAAAAAATAATGGCCATACCACTGAAGTTGAGTATGAAGAAGGTTCACCAAACTACATTAGTATCGATAATCAACGATGCGACCTGTTGCAATTTCATTTTCACACAAGAAGTGAGCATGGTGTTGGTGGCAACTCCTTTCCCATGGAGGCTCATCTTGTTCATCGATGTGAATCGGGGCGTTTAGCTGTTATCGGCGTTATGATGCATTATTTATCTGAAACTCCAAATAAGGCGCTCAATCAAGCCTTGACGTATGCGCCTTTCGACGAAACTAGCGGTGAATATATCGTCGATACTGCGCACGTAGACGATGTACAGATTAATGCAAAACATCTACTCCCTAGACATAATCGTAAGTATTTTACCTACAAAGGCTCTTTAACAACACCGCCATGTAGTGAAATTGTCGATTGGTATGTCATGAAAAAATCCGTGGGAATTTCTAAGGAACAGATAGAAACTTTCAAGAAAATCTTAACAGACACATCGCCAGATCATTATCCATTCAATAATCGACCATTACAAAACCTTAATGAACGCACAATTGAACGACTAACTAGTCATTTCCAAAAGTGGTAATGATTTACAGGCTAAATTTTGATCAGGAGTTAATCAACTAAAAAGCCGTGTCTCTTAAACTGCTGCTGATTTAGGCGTTATCAGTGCCCTCAGCTATCGCTCTGGGTATTGATAACATCTCAACTCGATATTAGGTTTTCTTAGTTTAAGAGTGGGCTCAGTGTTAAATATTTAGAAACGACAGTAAAAATCAGGAATATTTATGAAAGCGATTATCTGCACTAAATATGGGTCGCCTGATGTTCTTCAGCTCCAAGAGGTTGAGAAACCAATTCCAAAAGATAATGAGATATTGGTAAAAATACATGCAACAACGGTGCATATTGGAGATACTAAAATTCGAAGTTTCAAGCCTGGCATGGGATTTATCCTAGACTTGCTAGTCAAACCCATTATGCTAATAATGATTGGTTTTAGAGGTCCAAGAAAAAAAATACTTGGAATGGAGTTAGCTGGGGAAATAGAAACTGTAGGGAAAAGTGTTACGTTATTTAAGCAAGGTAATAAGGTTTTTGCTGCAACGGAGCTTAGTTTCGGAACATATGCCCAGTACATATGTTTGCCTGAGAATGGATTGATAGCACCACTACCAACAAATATGACCTACGAGGAAGCTGCTCCCGTTTCCAATGGAGGTATGACTGCATTGCTAATTCTTAAAAAAGCAAATATTCTAAAAGATCAAAAAGTACTTATATATGGTGCCTCTGGAAGTGTAGGAACTTTTGCTGTACAGCTTGCTAAATATTTTGGAACACATGTTGTCGGAGTGTGCAGTACTACAAATTTAGATATGGTGAAGTCACTGGGAGCAGATAAAGTAATGGATTATACTCAAGAAGACTTTACTAAAAATGTTGAGAATTATGACATTATTTTTGATGCTGTAGGTAAGCTTAGTTCTTCACAATGCAATAAATCTCTGAAAAAGAATGGCGTATATCTCAATGTTCTAACGTCATCAAATGGCTTAAAATTAAAACCTGATGACTTGCTCCTCCTCAAAGAGTTGATAGAATCCAATAAGCTAAAGACAATGATCGATAGAACCTATACGTTGGAAAAAATTGTCGAAGCTCATAGGTATGTTGACAAAGGACACAAAAAAGGAAATGTAGTTATAGTGGTGGAGCATGGTGAAAAACCTAACAAAAAAATCTAGCGGACAGCTTAAAGCATCAGGAAGCTCCTCCAGTTTTGAACACATCTAATTAACAATTTGTTAGGAGTGTTTAGATGAGTAGGAAAACAAAATATAACTATTATGATGATCAATTTAAAGCCACAGCGGTTGAATTAGGTTCTTTATCTTATGTTAAATAAAACAAAGGATGTTGCAACTGTTCTGGATATTCACGTTGTGATGCTTTACAGTTGGAAGAAAGAATTGAGAGACGGTAAAATCATGAGTAAAAAAAGGTATTTTAAGTTCGATTGCTGAGTAAACGCGCCATTACTCACTTTTTGGATTCAGGAAACATCCTGCCCCCAGAATAAAAAAAGTAAGCAGCGAATAGATAAGCCCCGGTTCCTCCTATGTACACCTCATTAACTTGACGGCTTTTCGGGAAAAAACTTTAGTCTCCCTCGCGTGCTATTTTAACTTGGCTTCAGCTTGTTCCCTGACGCCTACCGCGGACTAAAAATCATCACTTTGTGTGCTCCGTTCCCCTGATTTTCAGCGCCAGCCGGTCACTAAACTTGGCGTTAAGACTAATCCCTCAATAATGCCTTTATATCTTCTGGCAATTCGTCGTCTGCTGAATTATTATAGTGTAAATGATTTTTTTTATAAGTTTTTATAGGAAAAATAGCGATACACTTGGTTCCCCCAACTAACTTTTCATCTGGATTAGGGAGTGCTAAACGAATAGTAAAACTACCACTAGCAGCATCAATAATGCGATCAACAGTGCTAACTGTAGCTTTGTACGAGCTATTAGCTGGAAAATCTGGTTTAACTTCTACCATCATCCCTGCTTTTATTTGTCCAAATAAATTTGCTGATGCGACAACTTCTACTAATAATGGGTCGATTTTAGCTAATTTTAAAACAGGCTGGTTTTGTACAGACTCTCCTGGCATAAGGTAGCGTTCCACTACAATACCATTAATAGGGCTGGTAATAGTTTTTTGTTGTAATTCAGCTTTTGCCAAAAACAATTTTAATACATTCTTCTTTTTATCTAGTTTAATTTGTTTTAATTCGGTTTTAGCGATAGCCAATTCTGTAGTAGCATCATCCTGTTCTTGAGCAGAAGATGCATTTTCTTTAAATAATCCAGCAATCCGCTTTACTTTTCGTCTAGCATAAGACAACTTTATCCCTTTTGCATAGACCTGATTATTCATTAGAGCTTCTTGTTGAGCAACCTCTACTTTTGCCAACTCTACTGAAGCGTCTAGCTTTGCTAAGACCTGCCCTTTACTCACTGTATCAGCTTTTTTTACTAAAACAGAATCTAAAACACCTGCAACAGGGCTACTAATCTCAATATACATTTCTGGTTTAACTAAACAGTCGAGTACTGTTTTGTCTTTTACTGCAAATGCTTTTTCTGAAACAAATAGCTGTAAATTCACCATCAGCAAAGTGATCGCTAAAATATGGGTTATTTTTCTCATGTTTGTTGATTCTTCATTACCTAACATACAGCATGCTTATGTTTACTCCATTCGCCCTGTAAAAGAAAGCGTTTTTGCCTGTTGTTTATCTTGTTTAATTAACATAGACCGTATTTTGTAATGTTTATATTCTGTCCATTTTTGAGGTAATGTTAGTATTATTTTCCCCAACCAATTTGGTAAGGGTTTATTATTTGTACATAATTTAGATATTAATTTAAGCATAGCAGGTGGATAAAATGTTGTTATTTTTTCATCTTGCAAAGACATAAATCCTTCTGCACTTCCTGGGTCACCTTGTCTGGCACAGCGGCCATACAATTGTCTATCTATACGTCGAGCATCATTTCTAGTCATCGCAATGACATGCAAGCCCCCTATTTCCTTAACACCTTGTCCTAATGAAATATCCGTCCCTCTTCCTGCCATGTTGGTTGCTACTGTAATGCTATTTAATTGACCTGCCTTTGAAATAATGTCTGCTTCTTGCTGATCTTGCTGAGCATTTAAAACTTGATGGGGCAATTTAGTTTTCGTTAAAATAACACTGATTTTTTTTGAGTCTGCAACGGTTGTTGTACCGATTAATATGGGTCGCCCACTTCGATGTAATTTTTTCACCCTCTGTACAAATGCAAGCCATTTTTGTGTGCTATTTTGAAATACTTTTTCTTGTAGCATTTTTCGTTTAGAAAACTGATGTGTAGGGATTTTAACAATTTTTAGTCCATACACACTATTAAGCTCCCCAGCTACTTCTGCCACTGTTCCTGACATACCCGACAAACGTAAATATCGTTTAAAAAACGTTTGATAGCCTATTCTGGCTAAAGGATCTCTTTCTCCAGTAATATCACAACCTTCCTTGGCTTCTATTAATTGATGTAGGCCGTGCTCCCAAGATCGGTCGGGCATCGCTCTACCTGTTAATGCATCAATAATTTCTAGTTTGTTATCACGTACCAAATAATGTGTATCTCTAATAAATAACAACTTAGCTTTTAAAGCTAGAGAAACCATAATTTCTCTTCGTTTTCTCTGTTGCCAATAGTCATCTAAAGTATCAACCAATTCAGCTAATTTATTTTTTCCTACCGCCGTCAGAGTAACCTCCTGATATTGTTTGCTTACTTTATAATCATTTTTATTATCAAGGGAGGTTGCTAAATATAGTGCATCAAAATATGTCTGATTTTGTTCCTCACTCTGCCTGATTTGAGAAATAACCAAAGGGGTTTTAGCCTCATCTACTAACAAACTATCAGCTTCATCAATGATCGTAAAACAAAGTCCTCGTAATAAAAAAGCAGAAGGTTTGTGTAGATTTTGATTTGTTAAGTGTTGAAACTGAATTTCTAATCTGCCTATTTCATCACCCATTTCCATTCGATCTCGTAAATAATCAAAAGTGACTTGCTGGCTAGTTGAATGAACGATGTCACATTGGTAAGCTACTTTACGAGGCTCTATTTCCATTCCATCAATGACTGGAGCAGAGCTTAAACCCATTTTTTGATACAGTGGTCTTAGTATTTCTTCATCCCTTTTAGCTAAATAATCATTTGCCGTAACAACATGAACAGGAATACCTGCTAATGCTGCTGTGCAGGCAGGTAATGTTGCTGTTAGTGTTTTGCCTTGGCCTGTTTCCATTTCTGCCAGTAGACCATTCATTATGACCCATCCCCCAAAGACTTGTTCGTCATAATGTCTTTTTCCTAATGTTCTATAAGAAACTTCTCGTATGGTGGCAAAAGCTTCTGCAACTAATTTATCTTGTAATCCATACTGAAGTAATCGTTTGCGTAACTGTTTAATATGCTCTGCCATCATAGGATCTGAGAATAGACAAATTACCTTTTCAAAACCATTCACTTTTTCGAGAATATATTGTTGTCTGTATTTACGACGCTCAAACTGATAGTTTACCCATTCAACCGTTTGCTTTACATGTACCTCTAGGTTACCAGGCCATGTTTCCTGTTGCTGAGGATATAACCCTAATGTTTGTCCCGGACGTAACTTAGTATTAGACATTAAACTGCCTCAAAAAAACCTGACGTAAACTTCTATACCACTGTCTTCCAAGGGGTTCACCACCATGATCAAAGCGCACATAAACTCGTTGACCTATTTCTGTCATTTGCTGGAAAGGTCTAAACTCTAAATCTACTTGAAAAACTTTTGCAAGTGTCTGTAATTCATCATCGGCCGAAGGATCCATTACAATTTTTCCTCCATTAATTGTTGCTAAGGCAGCACTCGGTATTTGATTAATTGCTTCTGGTGCCCAGCGTATAATGGTTGCCGGTAATACCTCATTCGGATGGTTCACTAATCTGACTTGTATTGCTTTGATGCTTTTAGCTAGCTGACCAATATCTGTCTGAGCAATCACCACTCGAACAGTAGGTAGTGCATCATCTATGACATACCCAATAACTTCACCTTTACGCACAAATCGTCCAGCTAAATCTTCTATATCGGGTATGAGTAGTTTTCCTGATTTTTTACTCACAATTTTCATGGATTTCTGTTTGTGTCTGGCATATTTTAATTCTTCAGCCACCACAATCATTTCTTCTTTAATTTTTTCTGCTTTAACTTTATCGTTATTCCATTTAGCTCTAAATTTTGTATTAAGTTCTTTTAATTGAGCAAATAAAATATCCGCTTCTGTATTTAAAAGAGGATCTTTAATTTCTATAACAGCCGTGTCTTTCTTTACACGAGTAGGTAGATCTAATAATAATTGCCCTGCAAATCCATCAACTTTAGCTCTAAGCTGAGCTTCATCAGGCATCCATATCACACCTTCTGACCTGGTATAGGCTGGAACTGGAACCCAGTATAAAACAACAGAAAAGGTACCTATTACACCGATTAAACTCACAATTGCTCTAATCCGTTGGCGCTGAAGTGAAGGGTTATTAAGAACAAATAGAAAGCCTTTCCCTATTGGCAAAATAACTTGTTTAAAGACTATCCATAATGCGAGTAATACACCAACAACAAAAAATGTATCAACAATATATGTAATGATAAACCAAAGTATGCCCATCCTATAAGTAAACGAAGCAATACTATATATAACAAACCATCCCGCTTCACCTGGTGCTGTAGCAGGTGAAGAAAGCGTTGTTACGCCAAAAAGGTATTTCTGGCAAAGATAACCTAAGTATTGGATTGAGCGTTGAAACAAATTTGGTATTGCAACAGCATCTGCCAATATGTAATAGCCATCATATTTAAGTAAGGGATTACCATTAAAAAATAATGAGGAGATTCCCCCGATTATCATGATATTAAAAGCAATATCTTTAATCAGTCCAGGTTCAACACTTAGCCAAAGAAATAAACCTAACGCAGAAACAAACAGTTCAACCATAATACCAGCAGCACTGACTAATATGCGTTGTTGTTTACTGCGTAGAAAATTAACCGTTGATACATCAACATAAGGAATCGGCATAAATAATAAAAAGGTGACACCCATTTCATGTATTTCAGCACCTTGAACTTTTGCACTAAAGGCATGCCCTAGTTCATGTAAAAACTTAATCACTGGATAAAGAAGTCCCATAATAATTAAGTTATATGAAGATAAGGCGTTTATGTTGAAATAAGCATGAATGGCATCCCAATTAATTGCTGTTGTTAATCCTGAAGTAAGGATAACAAGAGACCATATCAAACCAATTGACCCATGAAAAAGCCAATTCACTTTTGGTAAATGTCGCTGTAAAAAAAATTCAGGATCCCACAAGGGTATTTTTATAGCAATGGGATTGGCTATGCGTTGCTTTAGTTTATTACTTTGATGTTGCTTACCACGCTCAAATAATTCTTCTGTATCAGATGGAATAGAAGTTTGTAATAAATCACCCGCATGTAATTTCCCCAACAACTGAATCATTTGTTCCTGAGTGGGTGCAAAATCACCCAACTGGTCATTAACTAAATCCCAAATATGATTAACTGTGTACTGACCATTTAATAAGCCTATAATTTGATAAGCTGTTGAATTAAACCGATGGCTTTTACCATTTGTCTTATCTTCCAAAATATACCAAATCAAACCACGATAATCATGTCGATGCATTTCAACATGTCGACGAAGCTGTGGTTTTAAATCACGAACTCGGTACCAATGAGGGCTGAATAATGATTCACTCATTTGGTTTTGGTTTTCCTTTTCCCTGGTTGAACATAGAAAAATCAGTTAGGTGCGGAATACTAGCTTGTTCTAGAACTGGTGATCCAACTAATTTTTCTAGGTTTAAATAGACTAAGGTAGCCATGACCACACTCCAAGCTTAATCCAATCGACTAACTCATGCGTCCAAATCCAGAGTAATTTTTTTCTACCAATTTCAACTTTTCCGACTCCTTCCATACCGGGTCTTAATAACTTAGGTAACTCTGACAAAGCCGCTTCGACACGAAAAATATTACTACCATCTTCGGCACGAGCCACTTCAGTAATTTTTTCTATTTGTAATAGAAATTTTCTATCCGGTAAGCTTGATAAGGCTAATGTCCCCTTTTGTCCATGACGAATATAAGAAATAGATCGTTCATTAACCTTCAAGATTACCCGATATCCATCAAGAGGAGCAATTTTAAATAAACTTTCTCCTCTATTAACAGGTGCACCTAATGATTGACTCAGGTCTCCTTCAATTACAATGCCATCAAACGGTGTTTTAATTAAGGTTCTTTGTAGTTGCTCTTGTTTTAATTTAATTTTAGCATCGAGTTGCTCAAATTGAGAATTAATAATTCGAACCTCAACCCAGTCTCTGTTAGCCATTGCTTCCAGATGTTCTCTTTTTAGCTGTTGTTGTTCACCCGATAGTTTGGTTTGTTCGAGTTTGAGGTCATAATTTTCCATTTCTGCCATTATTTCCCCTGTTAAAACAGTATCCCCTGCTCTCACTTTAGCTAATTTAATGAAGCCATCCATAGGTGCTGAAACGGTTCGCTGAATTCTACCTTCCAGCACTGAATCCGCATGAATACGAAAATCACCTTCTTTAACAGAAGCAAAACAAATCACAACAATTAAAGCTAAGCCTAATAATTTAAATCCCAAGTAATGATAGCCAAATAGATCTGTAACAAACTGTCTAGCAAACAAACTCAGTTTCTGTATCCATATCAATTCATCAGTGTGCTTTAACTTAAGAAAAGGGGATATTAATGCCAGAGTCTGTTCACAAATATGAATAGTTTCCTGATCAAAGGGATTAAATTCACTTCTTTCCATTGTCAATACAGCAAAAATAGCGCCCTCATAAACAAAGGGAATCGTACAAATAGCACCACAACCAAATTTACGAGCCAACTCGCTATGAGCATGAATAATAGAAGGTTTGTCATTTTTTATTTCAGGATAAACAATCACTTTATCCTGATCCACAGCCTCATCCATTACTGATGCAATGGTTCGTATAAGATTAGATTTATCATCAAATTTTGCACTATTAGACAAGGCAGTTACATGCGCATGATAATTATTCAGTTCACCTACAGCCACTCTTTCACAATTAAACTCTTTAGTTAATTTACTAATCAGAACAGTTAATGATTTCTTAAAAGAATCTTGTTGTAAGCAATTAACAGCCAACCTGACAACTGTTGTATGAAATTTACTGTGCTGCTCATTTTTTAGCTGAGGTAATGCGAGCCATTTTGTACCAACAGTCAATGCATACAGTATTTTTTTTTGCTTTCTCTCATTATGATGCGTAGTTTTAACTGCAATAATACCTAGCAGTTTCTTATCGATAAAAATGGGAGATGCCAGATAATCAAATGACTGGTTCCCTGTCTTTTCATGTCTAACATTTGAATTAATAGCAATATCACGATTTTTTATTGCAAGCCTTGAAACAGCCGCTAATTCCATTGGCTCTTTGCTATCCAAAGGCCATTTTGCAGCTGGTTTTAGTCCTTTTCTTTCAGAATCAGTCAATAAAAAAAGCGCACTACAAAGCCCTTCTATTGATTGACATTGGATATCTAACCAGTTTTGTGCAAAATTTTTCAATTATTCCGCCCCTTCATAAAATCACGCACTCGTTACTTTTTCTGGAAAAGGGCAAAAGGCAATCCATCACCTCATCAACATATAACCAAGCTTTTATTTTTATAGTCTCTATATCCTGCTTAGTTAATTCTTTATTGATTGGACTATTCGATTTATTTACTACTGAATCAATCGAATACTCCTGATTCATTTCTTCCGCCAACATGATTGAACGAGCTAAATTAACAATTTTGACTTCTACTTTATTATGTTGAGATTTTTCCGGCTCCATATGATAGCTTGCAATATCACAATAACTTTCTGGAAGATGCCATAGTCGCATTATTTCACTCCCAACTTGTCCATAATCAAATCCAAACTTTTCTCTTTCTAATAGATACAATGATTTATCATTTTGTTCTGATGCAATTAAAACATCCTGAACTTGTTCAGGAATTTTGGCATACATCACAATATGGCCTATCTCATGCAAAAGTGCTGAGGCAAAAAGCCTTTCGCTAGCGGGCAACATACTTTTTTTTGCAAGCAACCTTGCTGTAATTCCGCAATACACACTACTACGCCAAAAAGTTTCCTGATTAAAAACATCTTTAGGAATGCCAGAAAAAGCACGAATGGCCAGACTACTTAATACAAGATCATGAAGTTGAATAACCCCAATCAATGATATAGCTTCTTTAACGGTACTGACTTTTCTGGAATAACCAAAGAAACAACTATTAGCTATCTTTATAATGCGCGTAGCTAACGAAGAATCACAACTGATCACATTAACATAGTGATCAATGTCTGCATTAGAGTTAACAATTAAATCTCTGATCCGATGATAAACATCAGGTAATGATATTTTATCTGCAACACTTGTTATTAAATTATGGGCGGGTGTTATCATCACTTTTATTGAATTCCCAGATTAACCAAAGATTACTTTTTCCATTTCAAGACTCATGTTTTCTGCATCAATACATAGATTATTCACTTCATCCTCACTGGTTTTTATTTTAATCAATATGCCCTGGTCTAATTGATATTGAAATCGATCAGCTCCAGGGTATTTATTTACAGATAGTTGATGAGCAATATGTACGATTGTTGTTTCGAATATATATTCTGTCGCCTTATTTGGTTCAGTATGATATTTGGTTATACTCTGGAATTTTAATGGCAAATTCCAATCTTCCATCAATGCTTGTCCAATCTTTCCGTAGTCAGTACCAAATATGTTTTTTTCCACTGTATTAAGAGATAAGTTTTCTTTTTCTGCCTGAAAAACGGCCAGATTCGCTTCTTTAGGATATTTAAGAAAAAGAATCAAACGGCCAATTTCATGCAACAATCCAACTATAAATAAGCTTTCTGCATTTTGTAAATTTTGTTTTTTTGCTATGAGCCTTGAAAGTACTCCACAATAAATACTTCGACGCCAAAATAAGCTTAATTCTTCTATTTCATTCGGTATTTCTAAGTTATTAATGGTAGAAAGACTAAGCACAAGATCATGTAATTGCCCAATACCTAATAAATTTAATGCCCGATTTATACTCTCTATTTGCTTTGAAAGTCCAAAAAAAGCACTATTAACTATTTTTAAAACTGAAGCAGTTAAACCTGGATCAGTATTAACTATTAAAGCAAAATCATTTAAACATGATTCTGGGTCATCCATGAGCTCCCTTATTTTCAAGTAAATTTCTGGCATAGAAACCAGGTCAGACACCTCATTAACCAACGCTTCAACATCAATAGCAACGATATTAGTCATCTAATTGATAAACTCTTCAGATCTACTTTATTGTCAGTTTCTAGTTTCATTTTAGTTTACTGTACGCTCTAATTTCCTTAAGGAAGCTCTGATCAAGTCTAATTATTTTTAGCTTTCTAAATCTGCCGATATTTTCCACGTAAACTGGTGCAATAGAATGTCTATTACCTTTTATTTCCTAAAAAATAGCGACAGTTTTTTTTTGGCTAAATTCTAATCAACTTATTCAGAGGTTCCTTAACCAAGGATTTCATTCTTACAACTATTGAATACGAAATGTTATCAATCTAAAATCTATTCCATACATCCATCAATTCATTAAAAAGAATAGCAGAATTATTTTTTTTTGTTGTTTACCAAATAGATAAAGACTTCTAAAATTAGTAATATGAATTCTAGCTTCATTTACTCAACAATCATTCATGATAAATAACTGCCCAACCTGTCAAACAAAATTACTACTTCTACCCGTTTTATTTGCCTTTATACAAGCTTGTACTCCAATGATTCATCCCTCAGGAGTTTCTGTTTCAGCTTGCCGTATAACTAATAATTTATATATCACAACCGATGCCACAGAATTACAGTTAAAAACCTGGAAAACCCCTCAGCAAAAAACGGATGCCGTCATCATTGCTTTACATGGGTTTAATGATTACAGTCATTTTTTTCAACAACCTGGCATTTACTTTAGTCAGCATAAGATTGCCTCTTATGCTTATGATCAACGTGGCTTTGGAGGTAGTTTAACTCGAGGATTATGGGCAGGTATTGATACCTATATTGATGATTTAACTTGTTTTGTAAATCAAGTGACAGCTGCTCACCCAAACATCCCTATTTATTTACTTGGTGAAAGCATGGGTGGAGCGATTGTTATTTCAACAGTAGTTCAGTCAACTCAGCCAGCAATAAAAGGTATTATTCTGGCTGCTCCAGCAATATGGGCAAGACGAACTATGCCATGGTACCAAAACACATTATTATGGACTTTATCTCACACTGTTCCTTGGCTAACACTAACGGGAGATTCTTTGGAAATTATTCCATCAGATAACATTGAAATGTTAAGAGCCTTAAGTAAAGATCCCTTGATCATAAAAGAAACCCGTGTTGAAAGTATTTATGGACTGGTCAATTTAATGGATCATGCATTATCTAGTACAAAAAAAATTTCGACTAAAACTTTACTGCTTTATGGAGAAAAAGATGAAATTATTCCTAAAGAACCGACCTATCAGTTTCTACAAGGTTTAAAAAATAACAGTGAAAAACATACGGTCGCTTTTTATGAAAACGGATATCATATGCTTTTACGGGATCTTCAAGCATCAATTGTATGGAAAGATATTACTGCGTGGATTAACTCTGACAACACTCCCTTGCCTTCTGGTGCAGATAAACGAACAAAAAAAATATTAGATCATCCTTAAGGAATCTCTGATTAAGTCCAATTATTTTTAACTTGATAAATTCTAATCAACTTAATCAGAGGTTCCTTAAGTTTAAAAATAGTCGTTAAGTATAATATCGATAGCTTGTTCTTAAAGCCCTAAATGAGCTGTTTTTTAGATTACTTCAACTTTTTCCCTAAATATTTTGATAGTTTTTCAGTCAAGCAATCACTCTCTTCAGAAAAAATAATTAATACCTATTTCACAAACTTAAAAAAACCTTACAAACAACATCCTATAAATACCTTAAAAATATCAATAATATTTCAATGCGTTATTAAAAGAACATAGATTACACCTTCTTTTATCAAGCTATCCTTCTTCTAAACATGATTGATTTTTTTACCATTTAGATCTAGTTTTTTATGTATTCACCTAACATTGGAGAAAGCAGAATGATTGATCAAACGGACGCAGATATTGACTTTGAAACTAAAGATGAATTCAATTTTTCAGAGCCTACTGATTGGAATGCATCAGAGGAAAATGAAATATTGCTTGATGAATTAGAGGTAGAGTCTGTCGATGATGATATTGAAAATTATGGTTTAAGTTTAGAGCAAGAAGATTGGTAAACGGTCTGCTTAAAATAACCACATCAATATAATAGAGGTCCTTTCTATCTGCGGCCTGTTTCCTGTATTTTTCCATCAACAGGACATAATACTAAATCCGCTAATTGATAGAATATTCCATGCTCTATAACACCTGGCATAGCATTTAATATTGTATCCAACTTGGAGATTTCAAATTGTGGGTCAAACTTCATATCAAGAACCAAGCTTCCATACGATGTTACTGCCAATCCATTACCATTATTATTCGGGCGAAGTGAGCCTTGCCCACCTAACTTTTCAAGTTGCTGTTTAACTAATTTCCAGGCAAAAGGCATCACTTCTATAGGGATAAAGAATTTCTCACCAATTTGATTTACCATTTTACTTTGATCGACTAAAACAATAAATTTATCACACGCTCTCGCTAAAATTTTTTCTTTAACTAAATCAGCACCCTGTCCTTTTAATAGCGTATTATCAGGCGTCACTTCATCTGCTCCATCCACGTATAAATCTAATCGTGTTAAATGTTCAACTGCCATCATGGGCAAATTTAATGCCTGTGCTTTTATCATACTGACGATTGAACTAGAAACTGCTGTGACGTGTAGATTTTCTTCATTTTTTCTACGAGCAAGTTCAGTAATAAAGCAATCCGCTGTTGATCCAGTTCCTAAGCCAACCAACATCCCATCTTTAACAAGATTAGCAGCATGTTTTGCTACATATTCTTTATCATTCATACTATCTCCAAAACTTAAATTAATAATTATCTTTTTTAATTTGTACTAAACTTAGGTATATTTTCTAAAAAACACAAAAAACTTACTAAAAAGTTTACAGCATCACCGCATTTTAAATAAAAAAAATTATTTATTTTGGACTAGATGCTAAATCGATCTAAAAACAAAAAAATTCTTACCAATTAAATTAATTACATCCATATTAAAAAAAACTCATAACCAATTAACACATAAAATATAAGCTATTGATACGTAATTAATAAATAAAATTTATTTCTATAAAATATAACAAAATTCCTTGATTATTTATCAACTTATCTATACATAAGAAAAATCAATTAAACTTTGACTTCCATCTCTCTATAATACATACTTAATTGTGAATATAATGTATTTTTATACTAAACTGGATCAGTTATTTTAGAAACAAAAAACTTCAGTAATAAGCCATTCTTCATCTTAATATATTAGTATTAGATTCTTACTAATGGACAAGGGAAACAACAATGAAAAAATATCTATTTATCTATCTAGCATTTTTTTTAGGAACTGCTAATGCTGCACCTATTAATAATTTCACAAGTGATTATGATATTTCCAACTGGACGCAATCACTAAATGGAGGTTCAATCGATACTTCGGGTGCCCCAAATTCAATCATTGAAGTCAGTAGTAATAGTGGCGGCGGATCATCCAATACAGATTTTACAATAACATCATTAGATAGTGGCATAGTTACTTTTAGTTGGGTATATAACACATCTGACGATGATGGATCATTCTATGACCCTTTTGGATGGTTACTTAATAATTCTTTTACACAAGTAACAACTGATGATCTTTTTACTACTCAGTCAGGTACTACATCATTTGCAGTCAATGCAGGAGATGTATTTGGTTTTCGTATTAAAGCTATTGATGCCGTATTAGGTTCAGCAAATGTTTCCATCTCAGGCTTCTCAGCTCCTGGTGCGGGTAATGTATCTGCCGTACCTGTCCCAGCAGCAGTGTGGCTATTTGGCACAGGGTTAATTGGACTTTTTGGAATGAGAAAAAAATCAGCCGCTCAACCAGCTTAATAAACTGACATTTATTATTCCCATGTTCTGCGTTATTAAATAACGCAAACTATGGGAACAATTCACTCCCCTATTATATTTTTTTCACTACATCTAACATTGCCTGTGCATGGCCTTCATGCGAAACACCGTACAGTGCCTCAACCAACCCACCTTCTTTATTAATAATAAAGGTAGATCGAATAATCGCCATTTTTTTCACACCATTCTTTTCTTTTTCTTGCCAGACACCGTAGCTTTCACATAACGCTCCACTTTCATCAGCCAATAAGTCTAGCTTAAGACCAAACTTATCAATAAAAGCAATATGACTGGAACAAGAGTCTTTACTTACGCCTATAACCACTGTATCCAGTGCTGAAAATTCACTCGCAAGTGCAGTAAAATCATTAGCTTCTATCGTACAGCCAGGGGTGTCATCTTTAGGATAAAAATATAATACAACATTATTTTTTCCTTTAAAAGAAGTGAGGTCAATGACTTCATTATTTTGATTTTTTGAACTGAAAGCAGGTGCTATTTGATTCTTTTCTAACATAAAACGCTCCTCAATTATGGTTTATTAATTTTTGATTATTACTGAACTAGACTAAGATAAAAACCTTAAAATAATTAAATGATTAAGAACTACAAGACAACTGTGAACAACCTGGTTTATCTCTTGCCCAATCAGGTCGTTTTTTAGCATATATTTCACTTTCAGGTTGCTCATCGTAGGGAAAACGCATAACATTCAGTAATCCATTCACCATAGAAAAATCACCTTGCTCAGCTTTGTCTATTGCTAATTGCGACAAATAATTCCGCAACACGTATTTTGGATTTATCTCATTCATACGCTGTTTCCTATCCTCTTGGTTAACTCCATCTTTCTTCAATCGTAGAGTATATTTTCTTAGCCAATTTACAAAACGTGACTGATAATCATCACTCACCGCATCAAACCGATACCAGGCCTCTAATAAAGGATCAATTAATTGTAAATCTGTTAATTTATCATTATTCATCTCAACATCAGCAAGCTTTCTGTAAAAAA
This sequence comes from Methylococcales bacterium, assembly GCA_023145835.1. Lineage (GTDB taxonomy): Bacteria > Pseudomonadota > Gammaproteobacteria > Methylococcales > Methylomonadaceae > QPIN01. Next base: position 90,284 of record JAGLDH010000008.1, on the reverse strand, counting down.
TGGTCATATCAATTTCAAACTCTGGCAATAACATTAATAATTCTTGAATTAAAGTCTCATCTGTTTCTTGCTCGTATTGATTAAACCCTAATTTTTGAGACATCATAGAATGCCAACCTTGATTAAAACTTTCATTATAAACAGTTAATGCTTGTTGCAAAGGCTCCACCTCTTCAATTAAAGGATAAATAGCATTAGCTAATTGCACCAGATTCCAAAGTGCAATTTCAGGTTGTTGACTATATCGATAGCGTCGCTCAGTTATATCCGTAGTATTAGGTGTCCAATCCGGATTGTAATCATCCAACCACCCATAAGGGCCATAGTCAATGGTCAGTCCCAAAATAGACATATTATCTGTATTCATCACACCATGAACAAAACCTACTCGTTGCCAATGTACAATCATTTCAGCGGTTGTACGGCAAACTTCTTCAAACCATTCAAGATAAAGTTCTTTATCTAGCTGTCGATCTATTTTTATTAAATGAGGAAAATCAGTACGAATAGTAAAATCAACAAATTGACGAAGCACATCAATTTCACCTCTAGATGTAAATATCTGAAAACTGCCAAAACGTGTAAAGGAAGGGGCCGCACGACAAACTACTGCACCTTGTTCTGATTGTGGATTGCCATTATAAAACATATCACGTATTACATTTTCACCCGTCAATATCAAACTCAGTGCTCTCGTGGTTGGAACACCTAAATGAAACATGGCTTCACTACATAAAAATTCACGGACAGATGATCGTAAAACAGCCAACCCATCTGCATTACGGGAGTAAGGTGTTGCTCCCGCGCCTTTTAACTGTAATACCCAGCGTTGTTTATTCTTATTAAAACTTCACCTAAGTTGATAGCCCGCCCATCACCTAACTGTCCAGCCCAATTTCCAAATTGATGTCCGCCATAACACATGGCATAAGAATTCATATCTGGCAACAATTCATTACCAACAAAAACTCTAGAAAATTGTTCTGATGCACAATCATCATTTAAAAGCCCAAGCTGTTCAGCCATTTCTTTTGAATATGCAACTAAGGTAGGTGCGCTTACCTGTGTGGGTAAAACATAAGAATAACAAGCTTTCATAACTTGTCTACGGTAGTTTTTTGTTTCTAAATCCGCAGGTAATTCACGAGTAAATCGGTTATCAAAAACCAGGTTATCTAATCCAGAAATATTTTTTATTTTCGTAGGCATCGGGCTTAATTCTGTTTCTATCAAATCAGCATTATTGTAATAAATGACTATTATATCTACCTTAAAAATTTTGTAGGATATAAACTTCATAAGCAGGTTCTTCATAGGGGTGTGCTGTTATTAATTCTTTAACAACATCAGAAATCATGCCATCCTCGCACACCATTTCAACTTTATATTCCATTACTTTTTCGAGTTGGCCCTGCTTCCCTAAAAATGGATTACTCCCCTTTAAAGGTCTAAATTGCCCCTCACCTAAAACCTGCCAAGAACAATGATCATATTGCCCTATCCGTCCTGCTCCTTTATTAAACAATGCATCTTTAACTTGCTCAACATGTGACTCAGGGACATAAAAATTTAATTTATACATAATATTCCAAGGGTTTATTAAATTTAAACAAAACTTGCTATCTATAAAAGATAGATATATAAAGACATACAATAACACTCAACTATTAATGATAATAAGAGTTATGAAATACCAAAAAAAAATTACTCATTTTTTTATTCTGTCAATACTAGTCAGCTTATCTACCTCTATTTTTGCTGCTGATTTAACACGAGACCAAATCGTAGAAATGTTAAAGAATGCAAAATCAGGAGAGACCATTAATTTACGAAGAAAAAATCTATCAGGCCTAGATTTATCAAACTTAGATTTTCAACACGCCGACTTATGGGGAGCTGATTTAAGAGGAGCTAATTTAAGCCATAGCAACTTAAGTGGATTAGTTTTAGATTTAACCGTGATGACAGCAATTAATTTAGAAGGAGCCAATCTTTCTAACGTCAGTATTTTTGCTGTTAGTATGATGCGTAGCAATTTAAAAGGTGTTAATTTCTCTAATAGCCGCGTAATTGCTAATCTAAGTAATTCTGACCTCAGCCAGGCAAACCTTAGTAACGTAAAATGGGGTGCCGATATGAAAAACCAGCCTATGGGGTTAATGAATACAAATCTAAAAAAAGTTAAATTAGTAGGTGCCAATTTATCCGGTGCAGACCTAGGTAGAGCAATGCTTATGTTTGCAGACTTAACAGATGCAAATATGGAAAATGCTACCTTACATTCAGTAGATTTACGTTCAGCTAATTTAACGGGTGCTAATCTAAGTAATGCCGATTTCTCAGACAGTAGAATGAATGATGTCACTCTAAATAAAGCTAATGTGAAACAAACAATTTTTAAAAGAGTGAAAGGTGTAGACACCTTACGAGGGATAAATAAAACTAAAAACTTTAATAGTGCAATTTTTGAATGACAATTAGGAGAAAGTTATTAAATTCCCATTCCTGGATAAACCGAATAAAACCATGAATAATCAACAATTTTTACTACTTATTATGGCTCTCTTCTTATCAACTACTTCACTGAGGGCTGAAAAAATTGGTAGTGTTGACACCAAATTTAATCTACTGACTCCAGATGATGATATTACTATCGAAGTATTTGATGACCCTAAAGTGACGGGCGTCTCTTGTTATATTAGCCGAGCCAATAAAGGTGGGGTAAAAGGTGCATTGGGTCTGGCTGAAGAAACCTCTGATGCTTCAATTGATTGTACTCAAATAGGACCAATATCCTGGAAAGAAAAATTAAAAGATGGCGAACGTGTTTTTAAGGTACGACGTTCTATTAGTTTTAAAAAGTTACAGGTTATTCGGTTTTGGGATAAAAAAAGAAATACATTAATTTATTTGGTATACAGCGATAAATTAATTGAAGGCTCTCCCCAAAACTCAGTTACATCCGTTCCTATTATGCCCTGGCCAGATATACCGACTAATAAAACAAACGCTGATAATTAATAAAAAAGAGCGAAAGTTATCTACACTTTCGCTCAAATTTGCCACTAATCACCCTTCTTCCTCCTCAAAATAAAATACAGCTCGTCAAAAACCACCTTTTCAAAAATAAATCTCAATGATTTTTAATTCAACAATTATTCAGCTAATCTAAGTACTGTATTGCATTCCCCCCCCTCTATCCTATACTTAAAAACTAGTAGAAACTAATTACACAAAGTGTGATTTTTGCAATAAATACATCTAATACATCATCCCATAAATTCGTGATCTGTTATTTTTCATTTTTATAAGAATATGAAATTACGGGTTGCGATATCAGATTAATAAAAAAACAGGATAAGGTAGATCATGACGATTCGTAACAAACTTATTTTAGGCTTTTCCAGCTTATCAGGGATACTCTTAATTTTTGGAATACTCGCTTGGCTCTATATCGGCTGGCTAGGAAAAAATGTAGATAATATTGTTGAGTGGAAAGTTCCTGCTGTAAAACTTGCTGTTGATGTTCATGCTGGTGCTTATGATGCGACTATTGAACAGTTAAATTACTTACTTTATGAATCTCCTGAAACTCATCAACGAGCAAAAAGTGTTTTATCTAAAATGGAGGAGGATCTAACAAAAGTAGATCAAATTGGTCATCAATTTGATGATCAAGCATTACTTAATCAATCCGCTGCTGTTAGAACCAATGTCGCAGATTTTAGTCGTCTTTATGAAAATGGTGTCAAAGCGTTACTCAATAACAAGCAAGCTGTTAAGGTCATGGTTAAAAATGGCAAACAGGTTTTAGCTGAAGCTGATTCTTTTGCATTAAAACAAGAAACTGAATATGCGGCTTTACTCAAAAACCTTTCTAGCCAAGAAAAACTCAATAGTAAGGTTCAAAAATATATCCTAGTCAATCAAATCAAGTCGATGGCTTACACTATTATTCAACATGAAAAACAAGAAAGGTTATTTAAAGATCGCCTTTATTACAAAAAGATGCAAAAAGAATTACCTGAGTTAATGGCGTTGTTTAATAAGCTACAAAAAATCACTCGAGATACAGTTGAGCTTAAAAAAATTCGTGTGGCTCGTAATGCAACGGAAAAATACACGCTTGCCGCCGATAAGTGGATTAACAATGATACTGAATTAAAAAATATCGTATCAAAAATGAATACAATAGCGGCTAATGCTAGAAATTCAGCAGCCGATGCAGAACAAGATGGCTGGTCAAAAGCCACTGAAATTGGTAATGAAACCGTTGCTCTAGTTTCACAAGCACATTTAATCATTGTGATAACTTTAATTATAGGACTTGCTATTGGAGCTGGATTAGCATTTTATATCCCAAAAAACATTGTTGCTTCAATTAATGCTTTATCTCACTTTGTTAAACGCTTCGGAAAAGGTGACTTAACAATACGTACTCATTTTTCCCCTACAGATGAAATTGGAGTTATGGCACAAGATTTTGATAAAGCTGCCAGCAACTTACAGAATATTATTCGCCAAGTAGAACAAAATGCAATTGAATTAACTCAGCACTCAAGCTCTTTATCCAAAATGGTGGATACAAATTCAAGCAGTATTAAAACGCAAAGGGAGCATACGGAACAAGTTGCCACAGCAATGAATCAAATGGCAGCAACAGTGGAAGAGGTTGCAAAAAATGCAACACAGGCGGCAGAAGCAGCTAGCGATGCAGATAGCCAAGCAGTTGAGGGCAATTTAGTTGTTTCTCAGGCGGTTACCTCAATCAACTCATTATCAAATGAAATTAACCAAGCAACATCTGTTATTAATCAATTAGAAAATGATGTAGGCAATATCAGTAGCATTTTAGATGTTATTAGAAATGTTTCTGAACAAACAAATCTACTTGCTCTTAACGCGGCTATTGAAGCAGCTAGAGCAGGAGAACATGGTCGAGGGTTTGCAGTAGTCGCAGATGAAGTAAGAACATTAGCGAGCAGAACCCAATCATCAACCGATGAAATTCAGTCTATGATTGAAAAATTGCAATCAGGTGCTAAACAAGCGGTTAGCGCAATGGATGCTAGTCATAAAATGACTGAAGATAGTGTTGAGCAAGCAAGTAAATCAGGCTCTGCGTTACAATCAATTACTGAGTCAGTGACTACCATCAATGATATGAATTCCCAAATTGCTTCTGCAGCCAAAGAACAAAGCTCCGTAGCCGAAGAAATAAATAAGAGTATTTTTACAATAAATAGCATTTCTGAAGAAAGTGTTGAGGTTGCTAATGAAACATCAAAATCTAGCCATGATTTAGCTAAGCTAGCAAGCAATCTAAAAAATTCTATAAGCAATCTACATGTATAAAAAAAGCCTGTTATCGTAAAAACATGACAGGCCAGTTTTTTTTTACAATCGAGTCAGGTGGCTTGACAAAAAAACACCTAATTTTAATTTTTTGTAATCGCAACGCTTCCAGAGTCTAAAGACAAAGCAAATCGTCCTTTAAGTAACCCTTGCAATTCTTTACCTACCATACTGTAACGCCATCCTTGTAAAATACTACTGTCACTCTCTTCACTCAACAGCAATTTTTCCAGCTCTTTTCTACTTGCTAGTATCATTGGGTTAATAGAATTTTCATCAGCCCTCACCCTAACCACCGCTGTGAGTACATCCAATACAGCTTCTTGCTGCTGTGTTTTTTTTGTCGTCTTAACTTTATCATTTAACGCATTAGGTGGCTTTCCCATTGCCTCTTCAATCAATTGACAGATCATCTTGCCGTATCGCTTAACTGATCGTTCATTAATATTGCGAATTTTTTCTAACTCCTTGACTGTTATTGGCTGTAACTTTGCTAATTCAAGCAATAAATCATCTCTAATCAACCAGTTTTTAGGTCTATTTTCTGCTTGAGCTGTTTTCTCTCTCCATTCAGTTAAAGATTGAACGATGGAAAGCTGTTTACCTGTTAACCTATTTCTACCTTTAACTTTTAACCAAGCATTGGAAGGCGAAACTTGATACAACTCGGTGTTTTTTAATTGTTCAAAATCTTTATTCAGCCAATCAGAACGACCTACCTCTTCCAATTGCTGACTTATCATTTTATAAATCTTACAGAGGTAAATAACATCATCAGCAGCATATTGTATTTGTGCTTCACTAAGAGGTCTTATAGTCCAGTCAGTACGGGTATGAGCTTTAGATAAATTGACATTTAAAAAACTAGAAACCAACATGGCATAACCTGGGTTTTCTTGAAAGCCAAGCAAAGGAGCTGCAATTTGAGTATCAAACACAGGATAGGTCACTTCTCCTGTCAGCTGATAGAAGATTTCCAGGTCTTGCCTACAAGAATGTAATACTTTAATTATATCTGGATTATTAATTTCTTTAAAAAGATCTGATAGATCCGGAAGCGCAATAGGATCAACACACACCACCCATTCAGGTGTTGCTATTTGTAGAAGGCAAAATACAGGATAGTAGGTTTTTTCCCGTAAAAATTCAGTATCTAGTGCTATCCAAGGTGCTTGTGAAATTTTGGTACATAAATTTGATAATTGCTCAGGCTTATCAATATATTCAATTGTCATGATGTCTTTTAATTTAATTTTTACTTTTATATGTCACAAATGTTTAATAAGATTTTTTATTCGGTATTACAAACAAAAAAACAAATGTAACAATACAAGTATTATACCTACTATACATTCCTTTGTGACACTACAACGTTTTACCTTGTACATTAGCAATTGTTTTTATTACATAAATAAGTTTTTTTATATTTTCAATAATATTTTTCAGCCCCTTATCTTTTTCCACTTATCTGCTAGTCTTTAATAAAGCTCTACAAAAATTCCAATATTTTTAGAAATAAGTTGAATTCACAAGTTCATTCTTTTAAGGAAATCAAAATGTTTCATTCTTTAACGATATCAATTTCTACTGCGGTTTCACTTTTCTTAATGACAAGCAGTCTCCATGCAGCAGTCATGACATTTGACAGTTTAACTGCCAATGGTGGTATCCCAAGTATTTACACAGAAAATGGTATAACTGCATCCGGAACCGCTTCTATTTTCGTTACTCCAGGAGAAGCCCATCTTGATGATTTTGGCACTCCTTTTCTTGATCATATGGATTTCACGATGGATAGTTTATTCTCTGCCATCAGTTTTGATGTAAACGAATTGAATGGAGGAAATTTCTTTAGTGATCTTGGCACAGCAGAAGGGTTTCTTAATGGTGCTCTTATCGCATCATTTGATTTCTCTTCAGCTACTTCTATAATAAACCTTCCTTCTTCCTTTATTGGGCTAGATACACTCAGAATCACTGCTACGAGTCACTTTGAATTAAACTCGAGTACAGACTGTGCACCTTGCAATCATTTTGGTATAGATAACATCACGCTTATGACTCCCTCACCGGTTCCATTACCAGCCGCTTTTCCTTTAATGATCAGTGCTCTAGCAGGCCTAGGATTATTCAGATATAAAAGAAATGATACCCTATGAGTACGACTTCATAGCTAAACTACCATTTATTTCCACATCTTGCCCATTGCTAAAAAATAGTAGCCAACGCTAAAAATAATCACCAATATTAGCTATTAAAAATAGAGAGCTTACTGACCTATAAAGCTATTGATGAAAGCTATATTCACATAAATATTTATCTCTCAGTTTCACCTCTTCTACAGCTTTGTAGAACTTTAATAATAATTCAGTTGTTTTTTTTATAACAAAATCATGTTAGATTCAACAGCATATATTATTTAAGTATAAAGGAGGTTTACATGTCACGATCACTCATCTTATCAATTACTACGGCTATTTCACTTTTATTAATGTCAAACTGCCTCTATGCGGCAAAAATGACTTTTAATAATTTACGCGATAGTTCTTTTGATTACATAGAAAATGGTATAACAGTTTCAGGAGAAGGTGAGATTGGATTTTCTCGCTTAGAAGGTCACCTTGATGATAGTGGTACCTCTTATAGTAACTACTTAATTTTTTCTATGGATAACCCTTTCACCGCTATCCAGTTTGATATCTCTCACTATGTCTTAAACGATCACTATGCTGAACTTGGTATAGTAGAAGGCTTTTTAAATGGAAGACTTATTGCATCAGCTCGTTTGCTTCCCCCCATACAATCAGCCAAATATACAATGACTCTTCCAGACACCTTTACTGGATTAGATACTTTAAGAATTTCTATTTCCGATTATAGCCACTTAATGAGTAACACCTTCCTTCTTCCTGAAGACCCAAATTTTTTTGAAATCCCCTGTAATCCCTGCATCCATTTTAGTATTGATAATATCACTCTTGAACCCTCTAATTCACGACCCGAGCGTACCCCAGCCGGCCCAGTATCTGCACCTGTTCCCACTCCTATTTCCCGATCACCATCAACAGAGTTGGCTTTATAACCAGCACCATCGTAGATTTGGGGTTTTTATCGGGTTAATAGCATAGTACTTATAATTCTACATAGTAAACTATGTAGCTGTTTCATCAACAAAACCACCCTTAAGAAATTTATACTAGTAACCATCAGAACAGTCGCATATCTTTAGCTAGTAAGGTTGGATTTATGGGTAGTAAACAACCTGACAGCAGGATAATCCTTGAAAAAACACTACCTACTTTAACTGTCCTCATTTTAATATAGTGATGAAACAATACAACTAAAAAATGTGCTTGCTCTTTTGACAAACTAAATATCAATACTCTGACTTACTAATGCATTGCAATTTAATGAATTTCCTGATTAGAAAGAATCTTCAGCCAAACACTGAGAACCCTCTATAAATCAATCTCAGCGATGAAACAGTAAAGTACCTATCTAACGAGGAAAATTGAATTTCGAGGGGATTCATAACCTAGAAAGCCTTTTGTAGGTTATCGTCTGGAACCATTAGGTCTTATTTATTAGTAAAATATATTTTGGCTGAAGATTCCTTCTAATCAGGTCATTCATTAACTAAATTAATTTCTGCTATTACTCTATTATTAGCAACAAGCTCTCCCCATGCTGCAATAATGATATTTGATAATCTGACCACATATCCGGATATGGCATCTACTTATAAAGAAAATGGTATAACCGCTTCTGGACCCATTGGTAGTTATGGAAGACCAGAATCAATTCATCTTGAAGACTTTGGCACCCCATTCAATATGGGAGCACATTTTTCTATGGAGCCTATTCTCCGCCATTAGTTTTGATATTCCTGGTCGCAGCAATAAATGGAACACCTTATAAAACAGCAGGCCTTGTAAAAGCCGAAGGCTTCTTAAACGGAAACCTTGTCACATCAATCACTTTCCCCGAAGCTGGTTCCTCCACATTAATCCTCCCAACTACCTTTACCGAACTAGATAAGTTATCAATATCACTGGCTCTCTATCCGTATCCTCCTTCTGCACCACTGTTTGCCCCTCTGTATGTCATTATGATCCTTGTAATTATTTCAATATAGATAACATCGTTCCTGAACCAGTTACGGGTACACTGACATCAATAGCTCCCGTTCCATTACCTGCAGGTTTTCCTTTGATGGCTAGTGCTCTTGCTGGACTTAGCTTATTCAGACGTAAAAAGTTTAAATAAGAAACAGGTGTAAAGGAACTAAAACTTATAACAAAAAATCAAAAATCACCTATTATTCAATTATTATGTCTTAGCGTATAATATTAATATGATTGATATTAAATATAAACTTGAGGAATTATGAGTATTAAGCTATCTAATAGGGTTAACGCGGTCAACCCATCTCCTACTCTAGCAATTACAGCTAAAGTTGCTGAGATGCGCGCAGCAGGTAAAGACATCATTGGTCTAGGTGCAGGAGAGCCTGACTTTGACACGCCCGACCATATTAAAACAGCAGGCATTAAGGCTATTAATGATGGCAAGACTAAATACACTGCTGTTGATGGCATAGCAGAATTGAAACAAGCTATTATTACTAAATTTAAAAATGATAATGGCTTTGATTATCAAACAAATCAAATTCTTGTTTCTTGTGGTGGTAAACAGAGTTTTTTTAACTTAACACAGGCTTTACTTAACACTGGCGATGAAGTGATCATTCCTGCACCTTATTGGGTCTCTTACCCTGATATGGTTTTGTTAGCAGATGGTATCCCTGTTATTGTTGAAACTAAACAAAAACAGCAATTTAAAATTACTGCAGAGCAATTACGTGATGCGATTACTGATAAAACACGTTTGTTTGTTATTAATAGTCCTTCTAATCCAACCGGTGTTGCTTATTCATCAGAAGAACTTAAAGCATTGGGCAATGTATTAAAAGATTTTCCAAATATTATTGTTGCGACGGATGATATGTATGAACATATCCTTTGGGAAAGAGGCAGTTTTGTTAATATCCTTAACGCCTGCCCTGAGTTATATGATCGCACCATGGTTTTAAATGGCATCTCTAAAGCTTACTCTATGACTGGATGGCGCATTGGTTATGCAGCAGGCCCTGCATCCCTAATTGGTGCTATGCGTAAAATTCAGTCTCAAAGTACATCTAACCCTACCTCTATTTCTCAATATGCTGCAGTAGAAGCTATTTCTGGCGACCAAAGCTGTATTGAAACAATGTTAGTTGAGTTTAAAAAACGTCATGATTATGTTGTTGAAGAACTCAATACGATTGATGGTGTTGACTGTTTAACTAGTGATGGAACATTCTATGTGTTCCCAAATGTAGAAAAATTAATGTCAAAACTAGAGGGGATCGATGATGATCTTGATTTTGCTGAATACTTAATTGAAAAAGCAGGGGTTGCGTTAGTCCCTGGCTCGGCATTTGGTTGCCCAGGCCATATTAGAATTTCTATTGCAACGAGTATGGAAAACTTGAAAAATGCGCTGGAAAGAATTAAGCAAGCAATCTAAATATTGATACCGGTTTGTAAGGCGAACAACTTAATCAATGTCTGCCTTACCAACTTTTAACTAAATCTCCTGCTTTAATTTTTCTTGCATCCGAAATAATTTCCATGATGCCTACTGAGAAATTACTCTGAACATCTTGCACACTCACCACCCCAATCAAGCGTTTTTCCTTTAATCCTGCATTTGAATTTACCGCGTAAACAACCAAATTATCACCCCGTTTCAATTTATCCTGAGTCCCTGCAGCAAAATAGACCTTATTCTTTTCTACTTTTACTACTCTTGCAGAAAAAGGGTAACATGCAAATAAATCCTTAATATCTTTACTTGCTAATTGTATGATTTTTGAAATTTTATGCCCTGAAGGTGTTGATTTAAACCGCTCACTACCCACCGTATAACCTGAAGGAATCCACACATCTCCAATGGCTGTATCTGTATATCGATGCTGGAATAATAACGCGCCACTGATTCCATCATGAATATAAATATCAATCGCTATCCCACGTCTTGCCATAAAATCCCTCATGGCTGACTTCATCTGAGCCATAAAACCAGCCCCTCTAACATACTCTGTGGACTCAACTTCTAGGTCTCTAATTACACCAGACATGACAAACTGAGAACCCTGACCTTGAGCGACTTGAACAATAATAGAGTCTTGATATTCAGTTTCAAGCGTAACCTCTGGTGCGATATCCGGTCTGCTATATAGAACAGTATGTGTTTTATTTTGGCCTATAAAATCACCTGATTCAATCAGGTGGTTCATTATTTCTCTTGGAATACCGCTATATAAATCTTGAGTTTCATTTGCACTCACTTGCCCAGAAGTCACAATAGGAAAGCCAGTCACTACTATTTTTTTTCGGTAAGGTGAGTGACATTGTTGCCCATCGGAAATAGTTGATAATAATTGTAAAAAATAGACATCATCAACTGTCCATTCATCAACCACTTTTGTGCTACCCAGCAGTGATTCTGAAGAAACAATATGGCCTAATTGATATGCAGCATTTCTAATAGCATCTTTAAACGCTTCTTTTCTTGCGAATAGTTTTGCCCCGTTGACTATATTGGCTTGCCCTTCTGTGGTGATGACTCGACTGGCAAGTTTGTTTGAAGACAAAGAATCATCTTTTTGTTGTGTTGCACAACTTTGTATAAAAAATAAACCAAAAAAAATGAAAACTTTAACTAAAAGATGATTCATTAATATTTATCTACATACTGGATCAATTAAAAATTAACTCTATTGATGACAAAATAGCGAAATACACTCTTCAGAGCCATATTAATGGTCCACTCTCGATCATAAAGCCCATAATCAAGCATAGCACTATCAAATGAATTTTTCTTTTTAGAAAAGCCAGAGACACTTAATTGCGAAGCACAATCAAGAGAAACACAGTCTAAATTAACCGTGTTCACCGGGACTTGTTTATACCCTACTCGGGTAAAGGCCATTTTATCATCTTGTTTTAAACATCGATTAACAACATCGACTGTCGTAGAAAAACAAGCGTAAAATCGTGGGGATAACTTTAATTCAAGAACTAGTTTTTGCTGATTAGAAAAAACCGTCGAGTCTATAACTTTAGCTTCACGTAAAAACAAGTCTAGATAGGTTCTAAAGGACTCATTCTTAATAACCTGATCAGCAACTGTCATTCCACCCGTTAATTCTTCACTATAAAGTTGCTTGGCCAATGCTCTATAGGAATTTAATTTAGCTGTCTGCTCTGAAGCATACCTATTTTGCGATGGGCTAAGATGCGCTTTATTTGATAGCTGACTATAACCACTAGCAACCAATGTTTTATAAACAAAATAATTTTGTTTTTGGGTATTAACAGCAGAACATGCTGTTAATATGATTAAACTTAAAACGAAAAAAACCCTTAAAATTATTTTTTTCACACACATACTCCATTAGTCATACCTTTTATATCGACAGGAATATGGATTTCTTAAACTTAATTAAATCAGTTGCGCACGCATTATGGGAAAATCTATGAGTAAATCAAGAAGAATTTTCTCTTTAAATCATCAGTAAATTTAATTATTGTTTGTTTTGGTTTAATATCAAAATTTGTAGCATTTTAATATTTTCAATTAGTCAATACTGAGAGTCCACTATAGCTGGGTTTCTCATACCACACCTAAAGTCAGGTAATATTTCACATTCCTTTAATTATTTATAATTTACACTCGACCTTGAGTGTTTAGAAGCTAGTAGGGCTAATAGAAGGTTTGCTTCTAATCTATCGTTTTGTGCTGTACACTTGCTATTAAAACTTATTCCACACACGTTCATTAGCTTGTTAATCATAGAAAACTTTTTGAGCAAGTGCTTTTCTAGATTAACTGTGGGCTAAGTGTGAACAATCAATAATAAAAATATTTTGAAGTTTATTATGAAAAAATCACCCTTTAAAAAAATACTGGCTGTCATCCTTCTAGGGTTTGTTGGAAATAGCCATGCTATTGATACATACGTGGGTTGGTGATACAACTTATCGTGATGTAGTATTGAAACTAAATGATTTTGAAGTACTGGTTGTTGGCTCTGATCCCCTAGTAGGTATTTTGGAGGATAACTTTGTGGTGCAGTTAATCAGCGCTGTACGGAAATCAGAACAGTTACCTGTTAAGCTGAAGGTTACCAGTGTAGGTCAGGATAGGGATAGGGATAATCATATTGTTGGAGTTAATACTAAAGCTAGGCTAACGGACGATAAAGGGAGGATTTATGACGCAGCTTCCTTCACCATTCCTCGAATCAATACGACTTATAAGAGCGCAGTCCCTGATCATTTATTCGATGCAGACACTCCCCTAGAAATTATCATTACCTTTGACAATATTGCCCCCCTAGCGACTAAAATTAGCCTGCTTGATTTAGTATTTTACAAAGGGCAGAGCTATAAAATAAGAGATATTCAATTTGAATAGCTCAACTTTGGTTCATAAGCCAACTTTCGCTAAAACCAGAAAAATAAAATAATAAGCTTTAGTTCGTAGTAGGTGACACAAAGGCTGTGAAAGTATTATAAATTTGAAGAAAAACTCTCATTTTGACTGGTTTTTGATAATTCTTTCATAGTCTTACTATACGCAAAAAATACTAAGATTTTATCCTGTCATTTCGAGAACTTTAAAAGATATGCCATGGCTTATCTACACTCTGATCATTATATACATCAACCCCAGTTTTCATGGGGTAGGCAATGAGGTTGCAACAGCCCTCTTTCATTTCATGATTGAACCGAAATTTCTTTAATAAGGTCAAATAAAGTCTGACCTAAAACACCTTAGTATTCTGCAGTCTCTTCTACTCTATCAATAGACCATAATTTTTCTAACTCATAAAATTCACGCGCTTTCGCAGTCATAATATGTATAATCACGTCACCTAGATCCACTAGTACCCAATCAGAATCCTTTTCACCTTCTACACCTAATGGCATCATACCCTTTGCTTTTACTTTTTCGACCACATAACCAGCCAATGATTTAGCATGTCGCTCTGATGTAGAGGTAACCAAAATCATATAATCTGTAAAACTAGTTTTCCCTTCAACATCTAAGACAGTTATATCCTGCCCTTTATGATCATCTAGAACTTCTTGTACCATTTTTAATAATTCTTTTACTTGCATTTATTCTCTCTTTAATTTGCTAAATAAACTTATTTTTTAAGTTAAATAAAGTTTATTGTTTTTTATATAGTTAATAACATTATCGGGTAATAAAAACCCTGGATTAAGCCCTGCTTCTATAGTGGCTCTAATTGCTGTAGCAGATATATCTAGCTGAGTGACTGATTGAAAAAACAAATAACCGAGTCTATCACGTATCAATTTTTCTCTATCTTCTGTTAATTTTGACGAAAGAAAATCAGGTATCTGTTTCAATTGATACCCAGGCCTGGTGATAACGACGATATGTGCATAGTCAAATAACTGTTGCCATTGATACCAATCAGCCAGTCCTTTAAAAGCATCAGTCCCAATAAACAAGAGTAATGATTGGCGAGGCGTTTCACTTCTTAATGATTTAAGGGTATCAATCATATAAGAATACCCATCTCTAACCAATTCTCGTCTATCTATGACTAAACCAGGCTGATTTTTAACAGCCAATTCCAACATAGCTAATCGCATTTCTGGCAATGTTAAAGGCAACGCTTTATGAGCAGGTTGTGCACAAGGAATTAAACGAACTTCATCTAATAAAAATTTTTCTTTTACTTCTAAAGCGGTTCTCAGATGTCCATAGTGAACAGGGTCAAACGTTCCTCCATAAATACCAATCATTTAAGCTCTTATTTGCCCGTCACCAAAGACCACATATTTTAGTGATGTTAATCCATTTAGTCCTACAGGGCCTCTAGCATGTAACTTATCAGTACTAATTCCAATTTCAGCACCTAAGCCGTACTCAAAGCCATCTGCAAAACGAGTCGATGCATTAATCATTACAGAGCTTGAATCCACTTCACGCAAAAAACGTCTTGCTAAGGTGTAGTCTTCAGTAATGATTGATTCAGTATGTGCTGAGCTGTGTTGATTAATATGCTCAATTGCTTCATCAATAGTGGCTACAATTTTAATTGATAATACAGGTGCTAAATACTCAGCATCCCAATCTTCATCTGTTGCTCTAGTACAGTTTGGAATCAATGAACATGTTTTAAGACATCCTCTTAACTCAACGCTTTCTTGCTGATATTTTTCTGCTAATAGCGGTAATACTTTAGCAGCGATTCCTTCTGCAACCAAAAGTGTCTCCATCGCATTACAGACTCCATAACGATGCGTTTTTGAATTAAAAGCGATATTAACCGCTTTTTCAATATCCGCTTTATTATCTATATAAACATGGCAGATACCATCTAAATGTTTAATCACAGCAATGGTCGCATCTTGACTAATTCGCTCAATCAACCCTTTTCCACCCCGCGGAACAATCACATCCACATACTTATCCATGGTAATCAATGCGCCTACAGCAGCACGATCCGTTGTTTCTACCACTTGCACAGCGTCAACAGGTAAGCCGGCAGATTTTAATCCTTCAGATATACAGGCTGCGATAGCCTGGTTAGAATGAATCGCTTCAGAACCCCCTCTTAAAATACATGCATTACCCGATTTTAAACATAAAGCAGCCGCATCAACCGTTACGTTTGGACGAGACTCATAAATAATACCAATCACACCTAAAGGAACTCGCATTTGTCCGACCTGAATACCACTTGGTCTATAACTAAGGTCTGTTATTCCCCCGACCGGGTCAGCCAATGCAGCGACTTGATTAAGTCCTTCAACCATCGCATCAATTCTCGAAGGTGTTAATTCAAGCCGATCTAAAAGCGCAGAATCCAATCCATTTTTTTTACCCGCCTCTAGATCTTTTTTATTTTCAATAACTAATAAGTTTTTATTATTGACAATCGCTTCTGCTATTTTCAGTAATGCTAGATTCTTTTTACCCGAATCAGCTTTACTAATTTCTTGGCCTGCTTTTCTAGCTTGCATGCCAAGTTTATTCATATATTCAATTACTTCCACTATACTATGCTCTTATTTAAAGTATATTAACTTATCATTATAGCCTAGGACGCCTAGTCAATAATAGAAATTCTATTCGAAAAGTCCGCTATCCCGTCACTTAGAAAAAACTCTTAACAAACCATCAATATAAGAATATAATTATATATAAATTTTCAATACACAAATTAAACCTTCCTTTTTAAAATCATGGAACAAGACGTGAAATCATCTCATTCTACAGAACATACATGGTTAGACAATCTAGTTGCCTATTCCTTAAAAGGTGGGTTACCCGTCCTATTTTTCATCCTTTCCTTTTCTTTAGGCGCTCTTGCATTGATTTACACGCCTAGAGAAGAAGAACCGCAAATTGTTGTGCCCATGGCAGATGTCATTATCTCTGCACCCGGTTTATCCGCAAAACAAATTGAAAAACAAGTGACTTTACCGTTAGAGAAACTTTTATCTCAAATCACAGGTGTTGAACATATTTATTCCCGTTCTGGCGCAGGTAATGCTGTAGTCACCCTACGCTACTATGTAGGAGAAGACCGTGAAGAGTCTTTATTGAATGCTTATAACAAATTATATTCTAATCAAGACAAAATCCCAGCATCTGTCAGTAACTGGATAATCAAACCCTTAGAAGTTGATGATGTGCCCACCGTCATTCTCGGTTTATGGAGCAGCAATCCAGACCGATACAGTGATTTTGATTTAAAACGATTTGCTGATGAAATAACAACCTCAGTACAACAAATTGAAGATACTAATCAAGTCAGTATTGTTGGGGGTAGAGCCAGAAACATTAATGTTCAGTTTAATCCTCAAAGCATGGCTGCCAGAAAAACGACAGCAACTGAAATCATTCAAGCAATTGCTGCATCTAATCAATTACATTATTCAGGCATCGTATCGGCTAATAACCAATCAGTCATTGTAGAAGCAGGCGATTTTATTAGATCTCTAGAACAATTGAAAACATTAGTCATTAATGTGGTTAATGGCTTACCCGTTTATTTACAAGATGTCGCAACCATCACTGATGGACCAGCAGAAGTTGATCATTATAGTTGGATAGAATTTGCACCTGGTCACCCATTATCTAAGGAATATGAGAAGCAATACCCAATGGTTACTTTAGCCATTGCAAAAAAACGCGGGTCAAATGCAGTCTGGCTTGCAGAAAATATTCATGAACATATTGCCAATTTACAAAAAGAATTATTACCACCAGAAATCCATGTTGAAGTTTTACGTGATTACGGGAAAACAGCGGATGATAAAGTCTCTAATTTAACAACAAGTTTAGCTTTTGCTATTTTTACTGTCGTTGTTTTTATTGCCGTTTTTCTTGGTTGGAGAGCGGCTTTAGTTGTCGGTTTAGCCATTCCAATTTGTTATGGCCTGACTCTTATGCTCGATATGGCCTTTGGCTATTCCATTAATAGAGTCACTTTATTTGCTCTGATTTTATCCTTAGGCCTACTAGTTGATGACCCTATTACAGGGATTGATAATATCGAACGATTTATGCGCAATGGGACTGGCGATGCTTCAGAGCGGATTATTCAAGCGATGGCAGAAATTCGCTCAGCTCTATTAATGTCTACTGTTACCATTATTCTTGCCTTTGTCCCTCTCGCTTTTATTACAGGTATGATGGGACCTTATATGGCTCCCATGGCCTTTAATGTACCCATTGCCGTTATCATTTCCACCTTAGTTGCCTTTATGGTGACGCCTTGGTTATCCAGTAAGGCTCTAAAACCAACAGAAGAAGCCGAAACCTCAGATGGTTTATTAACCGTTTATCGTAAACTGGTAGGCCCTTTCATTTCTTCGCGCAAAAAAGCATGGTTATTAATTGGGCTATTTATTGGCCTTTTTGTTATCACTGCCAGCTTACCTGTTTTCCGAATGGTTCCTCTCAAATTATTACCTTTTGATAACAAAGATGAAATACAAATATTAGTCGATTTGCCTGAAGGTAGTACACTAGAACAAACGGCTGCAATTACAGAAAAATCAGCCTTAATAGCCCGCCAATTACCAGAAGTAAAAGCCATTGCCAGTTATGTAGGCACACCCTCCCCTATTGACTTTAATGGATTAGTAAGACAATATTATTATCGTCAAGCACCTCAATTAGCAGATTTACGCATAACCTTAGCCCCTAGACAAGAAAGAGAGCATAACTCGCATGCAGTCCTACTACGTTTACGCAAACTGCTAGAACCTCTTAATATTGATGGAACTTCAATAAAAGTTGTTGAAGTCCCTCCAGGCCCTCCTGTATTAAGTACCGTGGTTGCTGAGATTTATGGAGACTCTCTCACTGATTATCAAAAACAGAGAGAGACTGCCTCAATCGTCATGGATAGATTAAAACAAGAACCCTTTGTTGTGGAAGTTGATTCTACTGTTGAAGCCGATCAAACCCTTTGGCGCTTTAAAACAGACAAAGAAAAAGCCATGCTTTCTGGCATTTCGACGCAAGATATTGCAATGAATCTTCGTCTAGCTAATCAAGGACAAGTTGCAGGTTTTTTTAATCGAGAAAGAGAAGCAAATCCTCTCCCTATTACTTTGCGTTTAGCTAAAGAAATGCGTACCAGTCAAAATGATTTAGAAGTTTTGCCACTTAAAGGTAGGTCAAGTAATAACAATACTCCATTAATATCACTGGGTGAACTGGGTGAGTTTATTGAGTTACCTGCAAATAAAGCTATTTATCATAAAGACTTAAAACCTGTCGTCTATGTCACGGCAGAATTAGAAGGACGAACACCTGTTGAAGTGATTACTGACATAAAAGCAGACTTGAACGATCATGATATAAGCCCTCAAGACTGGGAAAATCGAAGTTTTTTCAACTCTGGAGGAGGCATTCCTTGGCAAATCCCTAATGATATTACTGTTGTTTGGGACGGAGAAGGCGAATGGGACACAACTATTCGGGTTTTCCGCGATATGGGACTCGCCTTTGCTTTTGCATTAATAGGCATCTATTTTGTGATGCGCTTGCAAACGGGATCAACAGCATTATCACTCATTATTATGTCATCTATTCCTATGACCGTTATTGGCATTATGCCAGGTTTTTGGATGCTAAATCAGTTTGGAGAACGCTTTATAGGAGATAGCCCAGATCCTGTTTTATTTACCGCAACAGCAATGATAGGCATGATTGCTTTAGCCGGTATTGTTATTCGTAATGCTCTCATTCTAATTGAATTTATTGTTCAAGCTAGAAAGGCAGGGTTACCTCTTGAAGATGCTCTATTACAAGCAGGAGCCATTCGTATGCGTCCCGTTTTATTAACGGCTGGAACGACATTATTAGGTAATCTTATTATCACTCTGGATCCCGTCTTTAGTGGCCTGGCAATCGCCATTATTTTTGGTATTTTAGCCTCAACTTTATTTACCTTACTGGTGATTCCAGTAGTTTATTATTTAGTTTTTTCTCCAAAAGAACAAGCTGAAACGATATAGGACATCATTCATGAATAACACAATTAAAACCTATGCAGTTCCTTTAGTAACCATCGCTGGATTATTGCTAGCCATTATGTGGATGGCGGGCACTTTCGATACTAAAATAGAACCTGGACAAATTTCGTCTAACACTTCCTTTACGGGTCAAACCTTCATCCTTAAGAGTGCACAGATACAATTACATGAAGATGTTCCTGCAACCGTTCGATCCAAACAAACGACTCATGTTGCAGCTAGAGTGTTAGCCCCTATCAAAGCGATTCACGTAAAAGCAGGCGATACGGTTAAAAAAGGTGACTTGTTAATTGAGCTAGACAATAGAAACAACCGTTCTAGTGTTGCTCAATCAAGAGAGAACATTAATTCACTTCAAGCACAATTGATACAAGCGAGGTCTCATTATAAACGGACTAAAAACCTGTTTAGTAAAGAGAGTGTCACCAAAGCTCAACTCGAACAAGCCAGTGCATCGTATAACAGTTTAAAAGCGCAATTAGGTAGTGCAAAACAAATGCTGAGTTCAGCAAAAACCACATTAAGTTATAGCCAAATTAAAGCCCAATTTTCAGCACGAGTCATTGATCGCTTTGCTGAACCCGGTGATCTAGCCTCTCCTGGAATGAAGCTCTTAACCTTATATGACCCAGCATCTTTACGTATAGATGCTAATGTTCGTGAATCTTTAGCACTTACATTAAAAATAGGCCAACAGCTAAAAACAGATATCCCTGCTCTTAATAAATCAACCCAAGCAACGATTGAAGAAATTGTTCCTGCTGCTAACCCTGGTGCCCGTAGCTTTTTAATTAAAGCGAAAATTGATCATAATGGAGAGTTACTCCCCGGCATGTTTGCCAGAATCCATATTCCTTCTGGCAACAAAGAGCAATTACAAATCCCAACCTCTTATATCAAACAAATGGGACAATTAGATGTTGTCTGGGTTTTGGAAAACAATGCACCCACTCGTCGGTTTATACGAGTAGGTCAAAAAACAGGTAATAAAATTATTGTCATATCTGGCTTATCCATTGGCGAAAAGCTAGTTTCACCTAAGCAATTAAGGAAAAAATAACATGATGTTTGATAAAAATATAAATATTCCTAAGCGCTTTAAATTTTTTTCTCCCCTTTTTACCGTATCATTGCTGCTTAATTCAGTCAGCCTGCCAGCAACTGAAAAAAATGTTTATAATTTATCACAAGCCGTTGACTATGCTCTGGTAAATAACCCTAATTTACAAATAATGGGAGATAGAATAGCTCAAGCAGAAACTCAATTAGGCATTGCCCTTTCTAGCTTTTATCCTAATATAAAAGCAGGCTTATTTTATGAACACAGCGATAATCCTTCCCGTGCCTTTGGCATGATCATCGCACAACGTCGACTAGACTTTTCACCTACCACTGATTTTAACCACCCAGGAGGTACTGATAATTATCGCCCTGAAATCAGTGCTAAATATTCATTGTTTAGAGGTGGTCAGGACTACTTTCAAAGTAAAGCAGCTCAACTGGGTGTGGATGCAGCAGAACTAGAAAAAAAAGCTGCCCGTAACTATTTAATTCAAACTGTAAGCTCTACGTTCTATGGCTACCTTGCTGCAACAGAAGCTGATAAAGTCACCATCAAATCACTTTCTGCCGTTGAAAATGAATTAAAACAAAGTCAAAATCGCTATGAAGCAGGGTCTGCATTACGATCAGATGTTTTGTCTTTAGAAGTTCAGCTTGCAGAAGCAAAAGATAAAAAAATTCAAACAGCTAATGCAATTGAACTAGCAAAAATAGGTTTAAAAAGCTTATTAGGTCTCAATGCACAAGAACCTTTCGAAGTTGATTTATCAAGCCAATGGACGCTACCTGAAAACAATCGTTCATTTGACGAATTGCTTGATGTAGCCAAGAGCCAACGACCAGAAACTAAAGCCGCCAATAAAAAAATAGAAATAGCAGAACAACAATTAAATGCAACTCGAGGAGCTTATTTACCCAAAGCAGATGCCTACATATCCTATGGATCAGATAGTAAAAACTTGAATTTCAGTACCAACCGAGACAATGTGACCGCAGGTGTAATGGTTGAAGTAGATATTTTTTCTGGTTTTCGTGACAGTGAGAAAATTAAAAAATCAGAATACCAAGTCGCTATTGCAAAAAAAATGGCAAAACAAACTCAACTGAACATTGAAAGTGCAGTTAAAAGATCACATTTAAAATTAGTAGAAGCATTAGCCAGAGTTAAAGTGACCTCTTCTTCTGTAACAGCTGCAAACGAAGCCTTTCGATTAGTCAATGAACAGCGTAAAGCAGGTACTGTTACCGTAACAAGATATATTGAGGCTGAAGTTGCCAGAGATAAATCTTTAACCAGAAATATCGCAGCTCGTTTTGATGCATTACGCGCAGAAGCAGAATTAAATCAGGCGATCGGTCACTGGAAATAAAGTAACTCCCAATAATAACCTCCCATCTTGACTGTAAGTTGCCTAAAGTGGTATTAATTTGATATAGCTTTCAAGTATAACGAGAAAACATAATTCAACGATTCAAGAAAGTGTTGAATTATGTTAGAGAATATAATTTTATTCATCTAAACTACTTTGTTAAAAACGAAAAGTCATACCACCATAGACACCTGAAAACGTAGCATTAACATCGTTACTTCCTCTTTCAAGTTTCATCTTCTGGTAGCGATAACCAAATTCTAATCCAGGTTGAATAATAGGTATAAAATCCATTGAATAATCTACCTTAATTTGAGCGTCAATAATAGAATTTTCACTGTAGGCCATACCTCTTGCAATACCTTCAATACCAATATTTGTAGTAGGAATCTCTACTCGAGTTCGTATATATGCTAAAGGCATTACAAATGAATCTTCTTCGGCAGTATCGGGTAAAATACCACTACTATCATTTAACTCAAAACTTGTTTCAATAAATTTTACATTAACGCCCAAGTCAAGCGTGGTCCAAAAGGTGTTGTCCAAAAGATTATAATAAAGCGTTGCACCATACTGTGTTATAGAGAGTTTGTTATTAACATTTGCATTATAGGTTATATCTTTCCATTCAAACCTTGCCCCATCTCCAACAGAAGTAGGGTCAACATATTCAAAACGGATGTTTGGCATGATGGGCACAGGATGCTTGAAATTTACCCAAGTATACAAACTAGTTGAAGATTCAAGATTCTCCTGATTAAGCACATCAAATCTAATGCCCTCAGTATTTCTAATGGTTCCTTTAGGATTAATTCCCCAAGCACCTATTGCCCCTTCTATTCGAAGAAAATCGGCATTCACTAGGCTAGAGAAAAATATATAGATTATTGTAATTGATAGTAATTTTTTCATTAATTATTCCTTATTATGTTATCCAATTAATTCTAATCAACAATTAGTTGGGCTAGATTTTTACGGAAACATGAGCAACGAAAAACACTCATCAGACCTGAAGGTCAAGTCTATATTATTACATTTTCTTTGTGGTATTGTACTAAATCAAAGACCTTCCTCAAATACTTAACTCAAAGGATATCCAAAATAGAATCAGTTTAATCAGATTTATGACTCTATATTTTAGTCATATACAAAAGAGAAATATATATTTTGTTATAATTTAAAGCAATAAAATTACCACTAAACATATTGACTACCCTCTCATGAGCATAAGATATTTAATTATTCCTGTTACTTCTTATCAACAAAATTGTAGTATTCTCATTTGTGATAAAACTAATAAAGCGGCTATTGTTGATCCTGGTGGTGATATTGATATGATTTTAAATAGACTTGACCTTGAAAATGTAGAGGCAGAAGTAATTTTAGTCACTCACGCTCATTTAGATCATGTAGGAGCTGTTGCCGAATTGGCTTCTCGATTATCACTTCCTATTGAAGGCCCACAAATAGATGACCAGTTTTGGATAGATATCATCCCTCAGCAAATTGAAATTTTTGGTTTTCCACATTGTGAAGGATTTACGCCCAACCGTTGGTTAAAAGATGGTGATACGGTTTCTGTCGGTGAGCAAACTCTACAAGTTATCCATTGCCCTGGACATACACCTGGACACATAGTTTTCTTTGATATGGGTTCTAAGCTTGCTGTTGTTGGAGATGTTATTTTTAAAGGGTCAATTGGTCGTACTGATTTTCCTAAAGGGAACCATGCCACTTTAATTAATTCTATAAAAAATAAACTGTGGTCATTAGGTAAAGATGTAAAATTTATTCCAGGACATGGTCCAATGTCTACTTTTGGAGAGGAGATGAAGTCTAATCCTTATGTAGGGATAGAGTAGTTCACCTCAATTTCAATATTTTTTTATCTCGGTTCATTTAGTAAATCATGAATATTTAGACAACTTATTTTTATTATTTCTACGCTGAAATCTACGATGAAATTTAACTCGTTTAATATTTAACTTTTTATTTTTTATTTCTGTTTCAAATAATAGCTGAAAAATATCTGCTGTCATTCCTTCTGGTAAATCAATCAAAGTATAATGATTCCGAATATCTACTCTAGTTATTCTCTTTTTATCTACTCCCGACACATCAACTAAAACCATTTTTATTTCTTCTATCTGTACTTGATGTTTTAATCCTATATCCAAACGATATCTAACAACCCTTTGCTTAGGTAAACCTGGTGTAGGTGGTTGTAGTACAGAACTAACACTCACCTGTTTGTTTTCATCTGCTTTAATTGCATATAAAGCAGGCTGATTAAGTAGGCTTAAAGCTGCTGCACACTCTAAAGTGTTAATCCCTAATTCTGTTGATAAACGGTTTATTAAATTTTGATGTAAAGATAAGTCCTGATGTTTAAGCAATGCTTCTATGCTATGTTTCAGCTCAACTTCATTGCTATTTATTTGTGCCATACAGAAATCATAATCTCTCTAGCTTAATATTTACAAATGCTTCGTCTCGTAAACGACGCAGCCACAGTTCTGTTTCTTCTTCTATTTTTTGTGATCTTATTTCTTTTCTTACCCGTGCCTTTTTATGAGCAACACTATCATCTTTATTTTTCCGTTCTAAAACTTGAATAAGGTGCCAGCCAAACTCAGTCTGAATAGGGTCGCTTATTTCATTGATTTTAAGTCCCTTCATTGTACTTTCAAAAAGAGGAACTAAATCTCCAGTACCGACCCATCCTAAACTGCCGCCCTTTAAAGCGGATCCTTTATCATCTGAGTTTGATCTCGCAAGTATTGCAAAATCATCACCATCCTTAATTCTTTCTTTTATTATTTTTAATCTATTTTTGGCATCTTCATCATTAATTAATTCATTGGTTTTAATTAATATATGACGCACTTTCGTTTTAGTAACAATATGTTTCCCTATCCCTTTTAAGTCGATAAGCTTGATAATATGATACCCACTTGGACTACGAATAAGCTCTGCTACATCACCTTTGTTCATTTTTATCACCTTATCAACAAAAAGTGTTGGAACCTTTCCAATCACTCGCCAACCTAAATCTCCACCTTTTAAGGCATTATTGCCATCAGAATAAGCAACAGCTGTTTGTTTAAAACCAGCTCCGCCCCGCAACTCAGCTATGACTGTGTCAGCTTTTTCCAGTGCCTTAGCAATAATAGAAGAAGAGGCTGCATCTGGAATTGAAACTAATATATGC
Organism: Methylococcales bacterium; assembly: GCA_023145835.1. GTDB lineage: Bacteria > Pseudomonadota > Gammaproteobacteria > Methylococcales > Methylomonadaceae > QPIN01. Next base: position 64,644 of record JAGLDH010000008.1, on the reverse strand, counting down.
CCAAGGTGATATTGTATTTTTTCTTCTCCAATTTCCCCTTGGGTTTCTAGATAATGAGCAACCTCTCGATCCGTTACTTTAATTCTAGTTCCAATTTCTCTCGCCCTTAATTGATTAATGATAATTTCATTTTTTAGATTTTTCTGGAAGCTTTTAAAACCTATCCCTTGACCTTCTAACTCTTGACGAAATTCATCAAGGGTTAAATCATTTCTTCTAGCAATATCTTGAGCTGAACTTCTTAACATTTCATTACTAATACGAATACCTGATTTTTCAGCTAATTGCCTTTGTAATTTTTCAACTATAAGGCGTTCTAAAACTTGCTTTCTTAGAATAGGAATAGGGGGGGCTGTCACCTTATTTTCATCGAGTCGTTGAGAAATAACAGTGACTTCTTTCGACAATTCACTCTCTAAAATAATTTCATCTTCAACAACAGCAACAATTTGACCTAATAACTCGGCCTTCACTACAAAACTGGTTAATAATGCACATAAAATCACACTTACTATTTTTATCATCTTTCTTTATTACTCACTTAATCAGGGCTTTGATAACCACTTAGGTTTTTCTCTAAAAATTCATCCACATTATCGCCAAAGCTAGTCAATCCTTTTAATTCTATTTGTACAAAGAACCCTTCGTCCATTTCATTATCTTCAAGATTTAACAATGGATTAGTATCATCTAGCAACGTACTAGAAAACCTTCTCCATATAAAACGAAAACGCCAACAACAGCTTTCTTTTTCTAACCCTAAAAAACTTTCAGTGGTTGAGTGATATTTTATGGAATATTGCCAACGCCCAACGCCATACCAATCATCTATTATTGGCCAACGAAATGAAACATCTGTTCGATTAATACTTCTAATCTCACTTTCTAAATCATTATTAATTGGATCCTCACCTCTATATCGATAGCCTAAATTAACAATTTTCTCAGAGCCTTCTCTATAAGTGAGTTTCGCATGACCTCGTGCAAGATCATTTTCATACGGATCCCAATGTATCCCAGTTGAAAATGATAATTTTTTTGTAATATGTCCACTTAACTCAGCTATCAAGTTTGAAAAATCTCTTCTCTCTATATTTTTATTGGGTAACGTGACTTCTCTATCTCTAAAATAAAAAATTTCTCCCACACTTAATTTTAGGCGTTCCTGTCCTGATTTTGAATCAATTAATCTTGAAGTGATAGCCATTGATATTTGATTAGCATCTTGAACTCTATCATTCCCACTAAAACTATTTTCTCTAAACAAACTACTATAACTATAGTCATAAAGGGATGAATCAAATGTAGGAATGTCATCTTGATTTTTATTAGGAATATATAGATAGAATAGACGAGGTTCTATCGTATGCATATAATTTGAGTCTTTAGATTTAAAATCCCGTTCAAAAATCAAGCCACTATCAACAGAAAAAATGGGTAATGTTCGACTAATACTGTTTTCTGTGTCTTTTTTTTGATTACTTAAAAAGTACTGAGTATGTTTTAATGAAACCTTTGGCGTAATAAAAGACCCCGCTGTTTTTAAAGGAACAGCAATAGAAGGCTGCACGTTTATTCGATGTCCTCTCACTCGTCCATTACGGCGATAAAAGTTAACATATTCATTCTTTAAAGCAATATCTACAGGCCAATCATCAAATGAATGATCTAAGTTCAAAGTGATTTGGGGTAATTTTTGATACGGTTTATTCTCACTTTTAACTATTTTATCTATCGTTTGATACGATTCTAAATGCGTACTAAATGAAATACCTTCCCTTCTATATTTTAAATCTGCTTGGCTTTGAAGATATCTATCATTGGAAATTCCAAGAGCATTATTCAAATCATCAAAATATTCATTATCAGACACATAATTCAAATCAATATTACTCGTCCAATGAGGTGAAAACACAGTTCTATTTTTAAAAGTTCCTGAGTATCTCTGTTCTTTTTTTAATAGATCATAAGGCAAAAATTCTATTCCTACCTCCCCATTTGTCATTTCGGTCAAATATCGAAACTCACCCCCTATCATGCCGCCACGTTTTGACATATATCTTGGTCTGACAATAAGATCATAGTTTGGTGCAATATTCCAGTAATAGGGAACAGTAAGATCAAAACCATTTTCATCTTTGCTACCAAAAGAAGGTGATAATACACCAGTCATTCTTCTATCATCCATAGGGAAAGAAACATAAGGAATATATAAAAGAGGAACTCCTTTAATCTCTAGCCATGTATGTTTAGCCGCGCCCTTTCCTGTCTGCTTGTTCATTTTCAGTCTATCAGCATGCATGACCCAGTCTTGGTTCCCCGGCGCACAACTGGTAAACGCTACTTTTTTATAACGAGATAAAACATTACTATCTCGGTAAACAACATCAGCACTCCCTCTAATAGGCCCTGATGGAGAAATAAAAATTGCATTCCTTAAGCGGGCTTCATTTGTATTTAAATTTAATAGTGCAGTATCACTAAAGAGGGAAACCTCATTTTCAGTATAAGAAACTTGTCCTTGTGCATCCATCGTTTCTGAAACAATATCAAAACTTGCTCTATCTGATAAGACTTTTTGATCAGCACGCGTTATTTCTACATTTCCAAAAAAGCTAGTAATTTCCTTATCAAAAACTTCTGAATAATCAGCTGTCACATCCATAGGAACCGTATTTCTAATATCTTTCTCTTGAATATAGGTATACTTGCCCCGCGACGATGCTCCACAGTTTTTCCATGGATCATAAGCTAATTGGGATTGAAGCGTTTTAAAGTTCTGTTCTTTATTGAAATCAAAGGCATCAGAAAATAGACTAAAGGAATCTTCATCATCCTTAATTATTCGTGTTCTACCTTTAGGGTCAACCCCTTTTAAACTACAATTCCATTTTTCGTCTGCATCCCCTGTGTAACAATTCCAACCTGAGTTTTTTTCCGATGTTTTGGGTGGTTTATCTGTAATAATTGTTTTTTTTATTGAATCTGCTGAAACACCTGGTTTATCATTTGACTTAGGTGAGGAAGACTCCTGTTTTCTTGTTTTATCATGTACATCATTACCTCCACATGACCATCCGTTCTCCTCCCCTTTCTCACAACTCCAATCATGATCGTCGGCAAAACTAAGATCTATTGTCAAAAATAGAAAAAAAATAAAGAAAAGTCGGAAGAACATAAATCCGTGCCTGTAATGTTGACAATATTAGAATAAAATAGCCAGTTATTTTACATCAGTTTAAGAGTGCGTATGAAATTAGTTCTATAGCTTGCATAAGATTTTTTTATACATCTTCCTGATTACCCACAAGCTTCCGCCACTTTAGGAAGCTAGATGTAACATTATGAAATATAGTAGTTATATTTTTAACCCAATCGAAGAAAAAGTTTAAGTTGGATTTTCATAATTAAATATAGGAAATTTTTCAATGACTTATAAAATATCCGTTAATATGGCGGAAGCTTGTGGGTAATCAGGTACATCTTTATGTCTTTGCAGTAATAAACAGAATGCTATAGCTGTTAATCAGCACCTCCTGTATCGTTCATATGCTACTTTAAGGGATTTACCACGCTTGGTATTCTGTTTAAATATACTCAAAAAGCGTATAGTTCTTTCTTACTATGATTGAAATCATTTGCATAGAGATAAGAAAACTAGAAAAATTTTAGCTATTCTTATGCTTTGGTGCTAATGAGCTGAACCTTTTTCTCTATTATTTACCTTAATCTTATATTTTAAATAAGCTCTTTAAACATTATGTCAATTACAGACCCTCGTGCTTTATCAATCCTTGATTGGCTAAATCACAAACTTAAATTAGACGTCTTTAAATTTGAACCCGCATCTAGTGATGCCAGTTTTAGACGTTATTTCAGAGTCAATCATAAAAAAGGGCAAAATATCGTTATGGATGCTCCGCCTGAAAAAGAAAATACCGAGCCTTTCATCCGTATTGCTGCATTATTTAAAGCATCAAATGTTAATGTTCCTGAAATTTATCATCAAGACCTTACTCAAGGATTTTTGTTATTAGAAGATTTTGGCTCCCATTGTTTACTTGACCGACTCAATAGTAAAAATGCATCAAATTATTACCAAAGTGCATTTGACAGTCTATACACTCTACAAACTAAAACTTCTATCACTGAGAGTCAATTACCCTCTTATGATAAAACGTTACTAAATCAAGAATTAGATTTATTTTATAATTGGTTTTTAGAAAAACATCTCAATCTATCTATACCTAATAAAATAAAAGATCGCTTAAATGATCTTTTAATTAAATCCGCTTTAGAACAACCCCAGGTTTGTGTTCATCGTGATTTTCATTCAAGAAATTTAATGGTTTTAGATAATAACTCCCTTGGTATTATTGATTTTCAAGATGCTGTCATCGGCTCTATCACTTACGACCTGGTTTCATTGTTACGTGATTGTTATATTGCTTGGCCTGAACAACAAGTTTACCAATGGGTGAAACTTTATTATCAACAGCTATCTCAATCAGATTTATTTTCTGCTGATTTGGACACATTTATCCGCTGGTTTGATTTAATGGGATTACAACGACATTTAAAGGCCATTGGTATTTTTTCTCGTCTACATATTCGCGATAATAAATCTAGCTATTTAAATGACATTCCTCTCACGATGACTTATGTTAGCCAAGTTTCTAGTCAATACCCTGAGCTTACAGAATTTAATGTATTTTTAACCCAATCTATTTTACCTGCGTTTAGGAGCCTACAGTGAAAGCAATGATTTTAGCCGCTGGACGTGGTGAAAGAATGCGTCCTTTAACCGATACAACACCAAAGCCATTATTACTAGCCGGTGGAAAACCAATCATTCAGAAAACTATTGAACAATTAGTTTTCTCAGGATTTACTGAAATAGTGATCAATATAGCCTATTTGGGTCATCAAATTATCGAGACACTAGGCTTTGGACAACGATTTGGGGCATCAATAAGTTACTCAGATGAAGGTATTGCAGCTTTAGAAACAGCGGGAGGTATTATTAATGCTCTTCCTATTTTAGGAACAGAGCCTTTTCTAGTTGTTAATGGAGATATTGCAAACGATTATGATTTTTCTCAATTACAAAATAAGTCATTTGATCTGGCTTATCTTGTACTAATCCCTAATCCTGCTCATCATCCTGAAGGCGATTTTCATTTAACATCTAGCGGACTTATTGCTGTGGATGGTCAACCGATGTTAACGTATAGTGGAATAGGTTTATTTAATCCAAAACTATTCAAAAACACACCTCCTGGAAAAATTAAACTTGCCCCTTTGCTACGCAATGCGATGTCGAAAAACAATGTATCAGGTGAAAGTTTTGACGGCTTTTGGCTTGATATTGGCTCACCAGAACGTTTACATGAGCTAGATAACTATTTGAATTTATAAATACTAAAATAGTCACAGGCTGATTAATATCTTAACGTAACTTTACACACATAAAATGCCAAAATGGATAAAAACAACATAAAACGAACCTCCTTATTTATTTCTGCAATAACAAGTTTAATTGGGGCACCTAATATTGCCCTGGCCCATCCACAAGAATGTGCTAATACGACAGCGCCGACTACTTTTATTGGATCAGCAGGTATTGTTTGCCTAGAAACGATTAAAGTAACAGATAGTTCTGGCACTCAAATTTATAAAGCTGCATTACAATCATTAGCACCCGAACAACCTAATTCATTTAAACTCATCAGTGCAGAGCCTGCTAACCGTACAGCAGAAACAAACAGCTCTACGTATTCCCCTAATTCAGGTGAATTATCACTCCCTACCGTTGATATACCCCAACAATATGGAACCGAACGCTACTCAGCCAACTTAGTTTATAAACCTGATAAAAATTTATTTGAGCTAACAACTGCAAATATATTCATTAACCCTGACTACATACCCAACCAGACATGGAAGCCTTACGGTATGTTAAACAAAAATGAACGTAGAGGTGTTGATTTACTTGGCCAGTCGATTCCTTTCGCACACTTGGCAAATATTGTTTATGATTTTAATAACACTCTTCCTTCTCCATGGGAGTTAGTTGAACTACATGAAAAAGATTCTGGTATGCAAGCAGGTGTTTATTACAATAAAAACACCGATGAATTAGTGCTAGCGTTTCGTGGAACAGAAGCTTGCTCAGGGTTTTCATGTTCATTCAGTGAAAGAAAAGAGTCTTTTTTAGATTTAGCTGCCGATGCTCTCCTTGCAGTTGGTCAGGTAGATGAACAATTTGATGATGCTTTTAGTTATGCTCAAGACATGTTAAGTCGTTCTGAAGGAAGAAAGATAACAGTTACAGGGCATTCTTTAGGGGGTAGTTTAGCCCAAGCCATTGGTGCATCTTTAGGATTAGAAACTTTTGCTTTTAACTCAGCTCCCGTGCCTGAGAAATTTTTTGATGCTCATCCAAAAAAATTAACCACCCAAGAACTATTTAACTCAATCTATGTATTAACAGATATTCACGATCCTATTTCTAATACTGACGAATCAGCGGGCAAGATCTATTTTGGATCATCTCATGTTACACCGTTGGTTCAGTTTGACTTTAATAAACTAGAAGTTAGACCTGACCGTTTACCTAAGTTAGATTCTTTAAGGTTTAACAAGCATGGTATGGAACCATTAATCAATAATGCCTTAGCTCTATTAACAGTTTATAGTGGCGGTTGGTAAAATCTAAAAAGAGCGCATCACCAAAAAGAATTGATGCGCTTACTATTCGTTTTAAATTTTTTCTACATCAAGAAAACAGTTGCCAAACCTAAAAAGGCCATAAATCCAATACAGTCTGTTACCGTTGTTAATAACACGCCTCCAGCTAATGCAGGATCAATTCCCATTTTATCTAGCATAAGAGGAATACTTGCCCCGGCTAAAGCAGCACAAACCAAATTTATCACCATGGCTCCACCTAGCAACATGCCTAGACTTACATCCTGAAACCAAAGGCTTGCAATACACGCAACAACAACCGCCCATACCACGCCATTAACAATACCTACCGACAATTCTTTAACCAATAATTGTGAAGCATTAGAATGACTTACCTGTCGCAAAGCCAACCCTCTAACAACCAAGGTTAAAGTTTGGCTTCCTGCGATCCCTCCCATACTAGCAACAATTGGCATAAGCACTGCCAAAGCAACAATTTCTTCTAAGGTTGCTTCAAATAAACCAATAACCCATGAAGCTAAAAAGGCAGTCACTAAATTTACGCCCAACCATACAGCTCGACGTTTAGCACTGGTCATAACAGGAGCAAACATATCTTGCTCCTCATCCAGACCAGCCATACTCATAATCGTATGATCAGCTTCTTCCCTTATAACACCGACGACATCATCAATTGTTATACGTCCCATTAAGCGACCATTTTCTGCTACCACAGGGGCTGACAAAATTTGACGTTGTTCAAATAACATCGCTACATCTGTCGCCGACATTGTAAAAGGAATTGCCCGAACTCTGATATCCATTGCATCTGAAACTTTTGTTTGAGGGTCATTTGTCAGTAAATCTGGTAAGGATAAAACCCCCAAAAAGTGGTCAGAAGCATCAACAACAATCAAGTTATGGGTTGAAGAAGGCATCCCCCCACGTTTTTTTAAGTAATTCATCACGACATCAAGAGTGACATCTGGTCGAATTGTCAATACATCCAAAGACATTAGGCCACCTGCCGTATGATCATCATAGGTAAGTGCAGACTCAAGCCTATTACGTTCATGCACCCCTATAGACTCCATTACTTCAGACAATAATGGTTCTGGTAATGCGTGGAGCAAATCAACCATATCATCTGACTCAAGGTTTTCTGTCGCTTTGATCAAATCACGTCTATCAGTGACTTTCAATAAACCTTGACCGACTTCTGTATTCACTCGAACCAGAATTTCCCCCATCACACTAGGAGGAATAACACGCCATACTCTTACTCTTTGTTCTAAATCTAAGGACTCAAGTATATTTGCAGTTTCCGCTGGATACAAAGAATGGATAAGATTCCTTATCTCAACCTTAGTTCCCATCACTAATAATTCAGAAACCTGAGTTAATAAATTTTTACTATGTTCTTTATTTATTGTGGATGATGGCATAAGCAGGTGTGTGAAAATAAATTAAGGGCTAATGACTCTCTCTTAGTGTAATTAAAGTACTTACTATAAAGATACTTGTCGTTTGGTGAATTATCGCAAAAACTGCAGAATAAAGGTAAAGATTTTTTACCTTTTTACCTTTATTACTATTTAGCGTATTTTTCACAACCCTTAACTATAAAATACGCTAAATAGTCATTTTTTTATCGATGATTCCCTGTTTTTTCTTTATGCTTGATAATTTGACGATCTAATTTATCAACCATATTATCTATTGCTTTATACATATCTTCTTTTGTATCCTCTGCAAATAACTTGGCTCCACTAATTTGTACCGTCGCTTCAGCTTTTTGCTCAAGCTTCTCTACTGTTAAAATTACATGTACATCAGTCACATTATCAAAATGGCGTTTTAACTTACCTATTTTTTCATCAACATGGGCTCTTAATGAATCAGTTACCTCAATGTGGTGCCCTGTTATACTTACTTGCATAAAATCAACTCCTTATTAAAAACATATTACCGTCATAAAAGACGCTTTCTCTGGCTTGATGATGGGATAGACATGGCTTCTCGATACTTAGCTATAGTACGTCTAGCAATATTTATCCCTTTCTCCTTTAATATATCTGTCACTTTACTATCACTTAATGGCTTTGCAGGATTTTCATTTTCCACTAACTCTTTAATAAGAGCTCTTATTGCAGTTGCCGAACATTCTCCTCCACCCTCTGTTGTCACATGACTAGAAAAGAAGTATTTGAATTCTACTATACCGTTAGGTGTATGCATATATTTCTGTGTGGTAACTCGAGATATTGTTGATTCGTGCAATTCTAACTCTTCCGCTATATCTCTTAATACCATCGGTTTCATAGCTATTGCTCCATGCTCAAGAAAGCCATCTTGCTTTTCTATGATACTTTCTGCAACACGTAACAATGTGTCATTTCGACTATGTAAACTTTTTATAAACCATCGCGCTTCTTGTAAATGCTCCTTCATACTAACATTTTCTTTACTATTATCAGCTCTTTTTATCATTTTTGAATAAGCTGAATTTACGCGTAACCTTGGTGAAATATCTGGGTTTAACCTTACTCTCCATTGCCCTTTTTGTTTTTTTACAAAAACGTCTGGAACAATATAATTTGATTCTACATTTTGTATGCTTGTTCCTGGTTTTGGGTTTAGTGTTCTGATTAAAGCAACTGCTTCTCTTAATTGTAACTCAGACAATCCAAGCCGGCGCATTAATCGTGCCTGATCATGTGTTCCCAACAATTCTAAATGCCGCCTAACCACATCCAGCGCTTCATTTTTAAAGGGGGTTATTTCTGGCAATTGGAGTAACTGTATCATCAAACAGTCAGCCAGGTCTTTTGCTGCGACCCCAATAGGATCAAAATTTTGGACTCTATGCAGAACTCCTTCGACCTCATCTAGCTCTAAGTCTTCTAATTGTGCCTGTAACCCTAGATAAATATCATCAATAGTCTCACATAGATAACCGTCTTTATTAATAGAATCTATAATAGAAATAGCAATAGCATGATCTCTATCAGAAATTGATAGCATGCCTAATTGTTGCAATAAATGATCTAGTAGCGTTTCTGATTGACTATGTTGAGTTTCAAATTCAATTGCCTCCGACGCTAATACAGTAATTGGTTGAGTATTCTCATAAATATCGTCCCAATTGGAATCAACAGGTAGCTCATCGGGCATATCTGTTTGTGATCCTTCACTAGTAACTGTCTCGCTTTCGCTTTTTTTTGACTCTTCTTGATCTCTTACACTATTTTCTTGGTCATTTACAGGCTCCTCATCAACCTCAAGCATCATATTTGATTCAAGAGCTTGTTGAATTTCCTGCTGTAGATCTAGAGTTGATAGTTGTAACAATTTAATCGCCTGTTGTAATTGCGGCGTCATTGTCAAACTCTGACCAATACGTAATTGTAAAGACTGCTTCATTAAACCTCTAACTTAATTAATTCACTGGCAACTTTGTACAGATCATCTTGACAGACGATCAATATGTCACTTGGAAACAAACTAAAGACTAAAATTATCACCCAAATATACTTTCCTAACCTCTGAATTTGCTACGATGTCTTTTGTTGTTCCCTCAGCAATAACGATCCCACCATTAAGTATATACGCTCGATCACAAATTTCTAGGGTAGCTCTTACTTTATGCTCAGTGATTAGCACACCAATCCCTCTTTGTTTAAGGTGTGCAATTATCTTTTGTAAATCAATGACTGAAATAGGATCTACCCCAGCAAAAGGTTCATCTAATAAAATAAATTGAGGATCTGTAGCTAATGCTCTAGCTATTTCAACTCGTCGACGTTCACCTCCAGAAAGCCCTAAAGCAACTTGGTTCCTTAAGTGTGAAATACTAAATTCTTCTAACAAATCATCAATTAATATCTCAGCTTGGCCTTTTCTTATTTTTGAGTTAATTTGTATCACTGCTCGTAAATTATCAGCAACAGTTAATTTACGAAAAACCGAAGGTTCCTGAGCTAGATATCCAACACCAAGCCTAGCTCGATCATGCATTGGGTAGTAAGTCACATCCTTATCATCGATATAGATTTCACCTCTATCAGCCTTAACTAATCCAACCAACATATAAAAACTAGTTGTTTTACCTGCCCCATTTGGCCCCAATAGCCCAACAACTTCACCTGTATCTACATGTAACGTGACACCATCAACAACATTTCGATTATTATAATTTTTGACTAGTTGTTTTCCTGTCAATCGAGTCATCTATTTTTTGTTTCCTTTCGCTCTGGGTTTAAACACGGAATGAACCCTTTTTGAATCAGACGATTGCTCTCCTGCTTTAATAATAGAATTTTTGCTATCATAAGTTATTAATCGACTCTCCGAACGATTATTTCCTTGGGAAACAACAGCTTCTTCAATCAAAACTAATTTATTCTGATTTGGATAATATTCTCCTGTTAAACCCTCTCCATGAATTTCTTCTTTTCCCTTTCCTGGACGCTGTCTAAATGTAGTCGGCTTACCCGTAAAGACCATTTTATCAATATCGCCATCAATAAAATAAATAACTAATTTGTCTGACTCTATATGTAAACTTCCTTGGACGGTAATGACATTACCGATATACGTGCTAGTTCCCTCTTTATCATCATAACTTGCAGTATTTGAATCTATCAACACGGGTTGCTCTGCATCACTTTTCAGTGCCCATGCAGAATGATTGCATGAAAATAAAAGTGTAAATATAATAATTTTAATTAAATTCATATCGCCCTTTAACATGTGACAAAAACTTTATTTTTAGGGGTTCTACAAAAACAGCTGCTAACCCTATTCCCTCTGTTCTATTTGATCCATCTATTAATTCAGCCCAATTAGCCGTTGTAGCAAAATTAGTTGATAACGTTACCTTTAACTCAGAGGTATTAATTTTAAACAGTGTATTATTTTCAGTTTCCTCTCTACTAATAAAAACTTTACCTGTCAGTAATAAATGGTTTCTATCAGCAGCTAACCACCCACCTTGTGATTTAATAATCCAAGGCGGAGCTTCAGAATTGTATAATGTCATAACAGGGTGATCTAGCTCTGTCGTCTTATCATCACCATAATGAATCATTTTAGCTGTATACAGTTCACTTTTTAGCATTCCATTTTGATCCATTTCTTTTTTAGTATAGTCCGTACTAAAGTAATCGGGGCTGTGGTCTACAGCGACAACCTCACTGATTTGTTTTACTTCAAAAAAATAGGCTGCTAACCAAGAACCAATCCCTACAATAAAAAGAATCGAGTAAATTCTAATTTGTTTGCTTGTCATTGCAAATAACGCTTTAATATATCGTCAAATGTTCCTTGAGATTTCATTATAAAATCACATACTTCTCTAACAGCCCCAAGTCCTCCCATCGTCGTTGTACACCAATCAGCATATTCTTTAACTGCTTCATTTGCATCATCTACCGCAATAGACAACCCAACTCGGGTCATTATTGGCAAATCTAATAAATCATCGCCAACATGAGCAACTTGTTCTGGTTTCAGTGACATTTTTTGAATAATTTCATTAAATGCTGCAATTTTATTTTCATGTCCTTGATAGACATGTTCAACACCTAAGTTATTCATTCGTATTGAAACAGAGTTAGATTTTCGACCAGAAATTACAGCGATCTCAACGCCTGTTTCACGCAAAAGTTTGATTCCATGTCCATCACGTGCATGAAAACATTTATACTCTTTACCCTGATCATCAAAAAACAAACGTCCATCTGTTAAAACCCCATCAACATCAAGAATCAATAATTTTAACTTTTTGGCTTTCTCAATAATTTCTTGCATCTACACTATTCCAGCACGTATTAAGTCATGCATATTCAAAGCTCCAGATAATTTATTTTGTTCATCAACAATCAAAAGAGCATTAATTCTTTTCTGTTGCATTACTTTCATGGCTTCAGCAGCTAGAATATCAGCTTTAATAACCATGCAATTAGAAGTCATCACATCTGCTATTTTGGTTTTATGAATATCAAGATTTTTTCCTATCATTCGTCTTAAATCACCATCTGTAAACATACCAACAACCTGATTTTCTTGATTAATAACAGCTGTCATCCCTAGTTTTTTTTCTGTCATTTCTAACAAAGCATCACTTACCAAAGCATTTTTAAATACAGAAGGAACGTCTCTTCCAGAGTGCATTACATCATTGACCATTAACAATAAACGTTTACCTAAACTACCACCAGGATGAGACAGTGCAAAATCATCTCGAGTAAAACCTTTTGTTTCCAACAAAGAAACGGCTAATGCATCTCCCATTACTAAAGCTGCAGTTGTGCTTGATGTAGGGGCAAGCCCTAAAGGGCAGGCTTCCTGCTCTACAGCAACATCAAGGTGTACAGTTGAAAACTTTGCCAATGCTGATTCAGGGTTTCCTGTCATCGCAATAAAAGGAACATCTATCCGTTTAATAATAGGCAAAATTGTTAATACCTCTCCTGTCTCCCCTGAATTAGACAGTGCCAAGACAACATCTTGAGAAGTAATCATCCCTAAATCACCATGACTCGCTTCACCAGAGTGAACAAAAAAAGCAGGTGTCCCAGTACTTGCTAATGTCGCTGCGATCTTTCCAGCAATATGACCAGACTTACCCATCCCAGTCACAATGACTCTTCCTTTACAATTAAGCATCAAGTGGCATGCATGAACAAAGTCATGATTAATTTTTTGCTCTAATGCACTCACTGCTTTTGCCTCAGTATTTATGACAGCTAACCCTAAGTCTATAAGGTTTTGATCTTGAGTATCCATCATTAAAGGGTTGCACTTTGATAGACTATCCACTGGTAGACAAAATATCCCAGTAACAATCCTCCTCCTTCCAGGCGGTTAATATGTCCAGATTTTGTCAACCCATATCCTAAAATAAATAAAATACCCGTAAAGCCCAACATAACAGGGAAATCACGATTTAGAACAGTTTCAGCAACTGGGCCAGGCGCTATTAACCCAGGTAATGAAAAGACTGCCAATAGATTGTACATATTAGACCCAATAACATTACCTACAGCGAGCTCATCCTCATTTTTTAATACACTACTAATAGATGCAGCTAACTCTGGCAAACTAGTACCTAATGCAACGATAGTTAGTCCAATCACCAAATCACTCACTCCATAATATTCAGCAATATTAACAGCTGCCCAAACTAAGAGCCTTGAACTTACTAATAATCCTATTAACCCAGCAGAAAAATATATCCATGCTTTTTTCTCAGAAACATCTACGGGCATTTCATTGATCAACTCCTCTGCCAATGGATCATGTAAAGATTTTTTTTTCTGATCTTGTCTGGCAGAATGAATTAACCAACTTAAAAAAGCTGCAAGCATCATTAACATAATAATACCGTCAACTTTAGTTAATCCATCAAAAGCTAAAAAATAACAAATAAAACTAACAACTATTAAAATAGGTAATTCTCGTCTAAGTAATTCTGACTTAAATGCTAATGGAGATATAAGGGCTGTACACCCAAGAATCAACCCAACATTAGCGATATTTGACCCTAATGCATTACCCACTGCTAAACCTGTATTTCCTTGCCAAGATGCAATGGCAGAAACCAATATTTCTGGCGCAGATGTTCCTAACCCAACAATCGTTAACCCTATTAACAAGGGTGATATTCCTAACTTTCTTGCAATCGTGACAGTACCAGTGATGAATTTATCTGCCGAAATAACTAATACGACCAGTCCGACAACTAAAGCAACAATATTGAACAACATATAGTATTTGTAAATATAATGATTTGATTATGCTTATTATGCCATCTTTATTCAACCCCCACCAAAAGCCTTTTTCTTTAATTTTATGATTCTTTAATACATTTCATAGCTCCAAGATAAAAATCAATCAAACTGCCTTCTATTTACATATATTTTACTGATTAAAAGAATCTTCAGCCAAACACGGAGAACTCTCTATAAATCAATTTCAGCGATGAAACAGTGGAATACCTAGCCAACGAGGAAAATGGAATTTCGAGAGGGTTCATAAGCTAGAAAGCCTTTTGTAGGTTATGGTCGGAAACTATTAGGTCTTATTTATTAGTGGAATATATTTTGGCTGAAGATTCTTTCTCATCAGGTATATTTTTAAGCTCAGTTTCCCTGTAAAATCAAGAATAGTAACTTGTTTTATTACTAATTTAGACTAACTTTCCATATACACCTCTGAACATGGAATATAAAATGAAAAAAATTTTTATCCTATTAATCTTTATATCTAACTGTGTCTTTGCAGCAAACCCTAATTATGATGTAGCAAGCAGCATTGTTTTTTTCCCTAGAGTCACTGTTGACAACAACGTTGCATATAACAATGTCCAATTGTTATTAAACGCAAATAAAATATGGTCAATATTGGCTGCAGAACCTGAAAACAATACGATAAACAATAGTTCAGCAAGCGTCTCAAATTATGATTCATTAACTGGCATAGTTTTTTTCCCTACAGTTACTGTCAATAACAGCACTAACTATAATAATGTCAAATTATTATTAGGTGCTGATGGCATTTGGTCCATATTAGCTGCAGAAGAAGAAAAACCAGAGCTTTTTACTGGAGATTACATAGGCTCAACCACTAGCAATATATCAACTAACTTTAATGCTCCATTATCAGGTGATTTCACGCAAAATGGAAACCAGTTAACAGGGGAGATATTCATTGATAGTATGCTAGGTTCTATTAGTGGTAATTTGACAGGGCAGATAAATGGAAACAATGTTGTATTAGTTATTGAATTATTAGACTTTGCATCTGAGATCAGCTTTAATGGCACTATTTCCAACGACAATAAAACTTTTAGCGGCTCTTATCAATGGCCAGCCTTAAATGATACTGGAACCTGGACATTGACCAAGCAATAATCTTTCACAACGATGAATTTACTATTATCTAACATAATAGTAAGTTCATCTTTTTTAACAAAACTATAAATAGCGCTCAGTAATCATATGAACCGAAAAATTGACTTTAACGGGCTGCTTCAACTGAATTGACAACTGTTGTTCAAACTGGCTCAATAACTTAGCATCAAGCATTTGCGTACTTAATAAATCAGCACTGACTCTTAAAGGAGTTCCTGCACGCAGCTTTATATTCCTTAATTGTAAAGTGTGCCCTGAAATCTCATAATTTTGGCTATGTAGCTGCTTTTTGACTTCTGCCATTTTCTGCATATTTTCAAAAGAAAGAAATAATGGGACAGAAATCATAGCAACTAAAAAAACCGAAATCATAATACCTTTCTTGGCTCTAGAAAATGGAGCAAACCCCATGACCATAAATGACAATCCAGCAGCCATGATGATGCCCGTTAAGTTGGTTAAAAAAAGTAACATAGCCCCGTAAAAAACTTCATAATTTAACCAGCCTATCCCTATCCCTGAAACACAAAGAGGAGGCACTAATGCCACCGCTATGGCGACACCGGGTAAACTTTTAGCTATATTCTCATTTGCATTAGCAAAAGCACCTGCGACACCCGACAATACAGCAACCAACAAATCTAAAGTTGACGGATGTAAGCGGCCTTCAATTTCATTCGTCAGATCTTGAAAAGGTAAAATATAAGCCATTAAAGCAGACAATGATAGTGCCGTCATCATTCCTATAAATAAAGTAGAAAATGCTTTCCTACTTAATTCTAAATCAGAACGTAGCATCCCCATCGACCCAGAAATAATGGGCGACATCAAGGGCGCTAAAACCATTGCGCCAATAACGACAGAAGGACTATTTAAAAACAGACCTAATGTAGCCAACAATGAACTCAGTACCATTAACAAAATGTAGGTACCACTCATGTTAGCACTCTCTTTTAAAGTCAGAAACAGCTCTTTAAAATCTGTCTCCACTGCATGAGGAAAAAAAGGTAGCGTCCCACTTAAATATTTAACCCTATCTTCTTGTTGTGGTAAATAATCACAACTAATATTTTCTTTGTCATCACTAAATTCTTGTCTTTTTCTAAATGCCTCTCCAGCATTAACAAAAAGCCCATCACTTAATGTTTTAAGATGTAACTCCCGCGTTGTTAAAGGTTTATTGTTAACTAAATAATGAGTATCAACCGATGTTTGAATCATTAATGACTCTGTTCGGATATAGCCCAGTTGTTGAAACAAGTTTTGCTTTTTAGTTGATAAAAAACCAGAAAAAGATAAATGTAAGTACGACAAAATAGATTGAGGTGCAAAGAACACCACAGATATACGTCTATCCCTTAATGAGATTGACTCTTTAAACTGATTTAATAACGCGCCTTTTTTGTGGAAATCCAGCAATACCATGCCAGTAATAGCTGTTGTTAGTTTTTTTTCTTTGCCTGTAACAATGGTCACTGGATGAGGTGTTAAAGAAAATGCATGAAAAAAACGTGTAAACTGAAATTTTATTTTGTTAATACCAGTACAGTCATTACTGTCACCAACAAATTCCGACATTGTAGTTTGATTTTCTAAATTAACGCCATTGATAACAATTTCGCCATTACATTCAATCAAATCCATAGGAAAAGGTTTTTCATGTAGAGCCTCTTCTAAACAATCATTAAATTTTTCTGGTAAATCTAAATTTTTCAAGAATTGTGACAGCTTATCCCCTGTAACAGGTAAAAAACCAAGTGACATTTTTTTCTGATAAGCAATCTGTAGTGCTTGAGGATAATCTTTTTGCTCAACCCATAACAAAGCATGATTTAATCCATCATGAATATGTATAGAAGACATTTCTGACAGCTTTACATTTCTAACGTTAATATTTTGTTCAACAATTAACTCATGCTGGATCACTAATTCTAGCCGATCTTCCACGGCAGGTGAATAGATAAGATAAATTTTTGTGGACTCACTCATAATGTCTATTTAATTTCGAGCAAACGGCTCTTTATTAATTAATTGAAAAATCCAACGATGTTTACCTTGGTCTTTGTCAATAACAGATATTTCTACTTCATCACCCAGACTCACTATTCTTTCTTGACTATCACTATTAATTAACGACAATTGATCACTGTCTATTTTAAGAGGAACTTTCCAAAGAACTTCTAATGGACGAATGTATAGTTTTATTTCAATCGAAATATCATCAAGTAAAATATAGAGTTTATCTCGTCCTAACCCTATTACTGTTCCTGTATGTAATGGAACACTCTCTTTTGAACGCTCATAATCAGCAGTAAAGATCTGATCTATAACCAACAAGTTAGCTTCATTGGTTAATTGACGTTGAATATTTTTTGCTCGATTAGCTTCTTGAATTATTTGCGTCCTAAGTATTTTATCTTGCTTATCAGAGCACTGTGAATCACAACCGACAATTTTTTCCATAAGTTCCTTATGTAAAAAAACCCCCACAATTTCTCTCATAGGAGCGGAAAACCTAGCATAAACATCAGCTCCTACCCCAAAATGTCTCCCTGGTTTTTCAGAAAATGAAGATCGATTATTCATTAATAATGCTTGTCTATGAATCGCTTGTGTGATTCTACTTTCTGCTCCGATTTCTGGAAGTTTTTTTAAGTATTCAGATAAGGTTACATCTCCACTATTATGCCAATGCCAACATTTAGCATCTAACCCATGCACTTGAATTAGTTGTTTAATTGAATCTTCAAATTGTTTTAACTTGTCACTATCTGGTGGGGGATGTACTTTATAAATTGGCTGAATGAACTTAGTAAATGATTCATCTTTTTCAGCTAATAATTGGGCTCCAGCAATATTACAAAGTAAAGAAAATTGTTCGTTATACAGCTCAACATCATTTCTAACATTGTCTAATAGATTAAAAACCAATCCATCTTTGCCTAGCTTAATATTTACCTCTGTCCGATGGAAACGCGCTATATTTCTCTCTTCTGCAAGCTTTAATCTCAGAAGTCCAACTTCTTTAAACAAGGTAAGACTTGTTGCCAATTGTTTATCATTCCTTATCGATTCAGCGGGTCTTTCAAAAAAATTTTCTACTTCCTTAAAAGAAAGTTTGCCACAGCTTTTTATCCTTGCTCGAACAATATTAGTTTTTATATGATGTCCGTTGAAATCCAAAATGATTTCAAAGACAACCGCTCTTCGAGATACATTTTCGTTTAATGAAATCACATCCACGCATAGTTTTCGAGGTAACATGGGAATCATTAATCCAGGTAAATAATAACTTGTTCCTCGTTTTAATGCTTCTTCAAATAATGCAGATCCTGGTTTTATATAATATGCTGCATCCGCTATTGCATACCTAACTTTATATCCAGTCTGTGTTTTTTCTACGTGTAATGCCTGATCAAGATCTAGAGTATCTGCACCATCAATCGTACAAAAAGCCAACATCTCTTGGTTATCTAATATAGGGTCATCAATCCCAGTATCAATTAGAATTTCTTCTACTTCAGCTTGAATGGATGATGAAAAAAACGGCATTAGTTTTTTCTCTGCAACAATTTTATACAATTGTGCCTGAGCACTTCCACTTGAAGCGAGTAAGGTGATTTCTTTTGGGATATCTTCAACCAAAATAAACTGTATAATTTGTCCTGTAGATATATTTAGATTCTCAATTTCAGTATAAATATCATAAGCTTGCCCAGTATATAAGTTAACAATATGGCAGCTCTGATTTACATTAGAAACAACTTCGCCTATTAAACCATGTTGCCAATAATTATTATTCATTCACTTAACCAGTACTTTCAAACAAAATAACTTTACAGGATTTTATTTTAGCCAAAAAAGTAAAATTGTTTTGATAAAAAAAGAGCGAACTAAAGTCCGCTCTACAAAAGAAGTGTATCAGAACAACAAGTTAAAATCAGGCAGTTACTTGTTGTTCCAATTCAATAATTAAATCAGGAGCTAACCCTAACGCTTGAGCTAACTGATCAAGATATTTACGTTCTTTATCATTATCTAAATTAAGCGTCATTCTAGACACTAAATAAAGCTCTGCAGCCGCTTCAGGAGAATCAGCCTCAGCAGCGACATCATTAGCATCCAAAGCCGTTGTTAATTCATTGTTAATGAAATTTGCAACTGAGATATCTAATCCAAGTTTTTCAGCATATTGAGAAATTATATTCTTTTCTTGTTCATCAATATGTCCATCAGCTTTTGCCGAAGCAATCATTGCTTTTAATAAAATTCGGCTTCTTTTTTCACTTGCTTCCTCATCTGATAACTGGTCAGCTGTTTCTCCTGCATGTTCCATCGTTTGATTTGTTTGTTTCTTCTGCCAGTTTTCAAATGCTTTATATGCTACGCCACCAATTGCAGCAAGACTTCCTAATTTAAGTGTCGTACCTGTTACCTTACGACCTGCATTAGTTCCTAATAAGACAGCTAGAGCACCAGCAGCTAAAGCACCTTTACTCGCTCCATCCATCATAGCTTTTCGTTTATCAGGGTCATCTGGAATATTTAATTTAGCTTCAGCTAAAGTCTTCCCTTTTTCGACCAAATCTTTTCCTGAATTTAGTAATGCTTCTAAAATTTGTTGTGTATTCATTATTATATTCCTTCACAAAAATTATCAAAGATTCATTATAACCATAGTTCTCTATAAAACATAAAAAGGAAGCCTACATTGAATAATATCGCTCTGATTGCATTTCAATTAACCGAGATCGCGTTCTTTTAAAATCAAAACCTTCCAAGTATAGATCCTCTACAACGATTGCTATTGTACAAATCACTTTTATTTTTTGTTCATATAAAGCATCTATTAAAGTAACAAACCTTTTGATTTTGTCCTTTATTTCTGAAGAAAAAGAAGGAATATTGGCTATAAAAATTATTTTAAATTCCTTGGCTATCTCTAAATAATCAGCTGGCCCTAGATTTCTGGCGCATAATTCGCCAAATGAAGAAAACAAAATGTCCCCATGTACCTTTGTAAATCTTACCTCTCGACCATTGACAACTAATACGGTTACTTCCGTACTACCATTATTAGTCAGTTCATTAAACTTTTTATGTAAAAAACAGCTTCCATCATCATCTTCAGATGTTAAATAAAATCCAGTTTTTATCGATTTAAAATATGAAAGTCTATAGTCCTCTTTCGCAAGAAGCTCTAATATCACCGCCGATTGTTTTATCAATTCTATAAAGGGTAAAAATAACTCTCTTTGTAATCCATTTTTGTATAAATCATCAGGGTGTTGATTTGAAGTTGCTACAAAAATTACACCTAATTTTAACAAACGAGAAAACAGCCTAGAAAGCAGCATTGCATCTGCAATATCTGTCACATGAAACTCATCAAAACAGAAAAGCAAAGTTTCTTGCCTTATCTTTTTTGCTAATGATGGAAGAGGGTCTCCTTCATTTTTTTTTCGCCACTGATGCATATAGGAATTTATTTCTTGCATAAACGAATGAAAATGAACCCTGCGCTTTAATTCAAAGGGACATGCTTCAAAAAACACATCCATCAACATTGATTTTCCTCGCCCTACATCACCATAAATATATAAGCTTTTTGTTGTTTTTGACGATTTAGATAGTAGTCGATTAAAAACAGAGGGGGGCTCAGTATTGACTATTTCAGAAATATTATCGAGAAGATGTTGTAGGTGCCCTAATACTTTGATTTGCTCATCATCATGCTGAATATGATGCTTAACAACTAATTCTTTGTATTTCTTATCTAATAAATCACTTCCTAATTGCGAATGATTAAAAGATTGCTTCGACTGCTTTAATAAATAATCAAACATGTATTTACAATAGTCTGTTTTTAGTTTTTTGGCAGCGAGTACATTGATAAACAGTGATTAACTTCCCCTGTTTTACATCAAACTGCTGTTTTTTTATAATCATCCACCTATGAAACCCACTTCTGCACAGAGTATTCCCTTTATGCTTATCTAAGACCTTTTTCCTTTTTAATTGAACAACTTCTCCCATGTTATTCCTTCCAAATTAAATGTATTCAGTAAAGCCAATCGTAAATTTAGTCTTTAATATTTTTTTATATTTAAAAAAAATGATGCTTTACTCCAAATCTAGTTTCTAATATTTATCCCTTATAAACATTAACTGAGTTTTAATATTATGCAACTAATCAGAATCAATGATAAAGCACCTGATTTTTCATTATGAGACCATATTCAAAAAAACATAATTTATCTAACGACCAAAGACAATGGGGCATCCTGTTTTTTTATCCGAAAGATATTACTCCAAGACGTTCTATAGAAGCCTGTAATAATAGAAGTAATTTTTCTATTATTACAGTAATGAATACACAGCTTTTGGGAATAAATACAGATGATGAAGAAAGTCATGTTCCTTTTGTAAATAAATAACAGCGTCCTTTTCCTTTACTCATTGATATGCAAAATAAGACAAGTAATCTTTATAATATTCTATTGAAAATAAGCTTTATCAAATATTGTAAATAGTTTTATTATTTAGCTCTCAAGAAAATATAGCTAAAATCCACAGAAAAATAACTCCATCACAACATAGCCAACAAATATTAAATGATTTAAAGAGTTTAAAATCACAGTAAATAACCATAAGTACCTTTTTATTAATTATTTTTTTGCAATACTACCCCATGCAACTAGCCAAACTTGAGATTGATAACTATCCGCTGATTTAGATAATACCCCTGAAAGGACTAAACTTAACGTATGACTAATAATTCCAAAAAAATAATTATAAGCTAGTAGTGGGTCAATAGATCGAATTTCTCCATCTTTAATCCCATTTTGTATCACCCTCCTAATTTTGTTAAAAGGCACTGTTTCTACTAATGCCTTTCCCTCTGGTAAAATTTCTTTTCGATTAACAACTAATAAAAACTGAACAACTTCTGGAGCTTCATCAGTTAAATTAAATAATAAATCAACAATTTCTCTTAACTGTTCTGATGCGTTTCTATTTCTTCGTCGAATATCATCTATAGATACACTCAGGCTATCTAGGATGTTATCAAATAACTCCTCTGCAATAGCTTGCTTGTTTTTAAAGTGTTGGTAAATTCCACTGGTAGTTTTAATTCCTACCGCATCTTTAATATCAGTTAAGGATGTATTGAAATATCCTTTTTCTGAAAATAACTTTAGTGATGCTAAAAGTATTTCATCCTGTGTTGCGGACTTCGCTGCAGTATTTTTATTATCCATATCCATTTAAATTTTCTTACAACTTTTATATTTCCTAAAAAAGGAACCTATTCATCTAGGGTAGAAAAGGCAGCTGATAAATAGTTTATCATTGACCACAAGGTTAAAAATGCAGCTATATATAGCAACCAATATCCAATTAAATTAATAGGTAAACCAAACAAATCGTCTCTATACAACAAAAAACCAATGGCTGACATTTGAACCGTCGTTTTCCATTTGCCAAGAGCAGACACCTTTACTTTTGCTTTTTGCCCAATTTCCGCCATCCATTCTCGCAAAGAAGCAATTGTAATCTCTCTTCCAATAATTATCGCAGAAGAGATTGCCAAGGTTACACTAGCCTGTTGCTGAACAATCAACACCAAGACTACTGCTACCATTAATTTATCCGCAACCGGATCAAGAAAAGCACCAAAAGCCGTTTCAAGACTCATTTTTCTTGCTAAATATCCATCCAGCCAGTCAGTAAATGCAGCAATGGCAAATAAGCAAGTACTCGCGACATTTGAATATTCCCAAGGCAAGTAAAATGTAATCGCTAATAAAGGAATTAATCCAATACGTAATAAAGTTAGATTAGTAGGTAAATTAAATTCAATAGTCATCTTGATGATGAAAGTTATCGTAAATTCGTTGTGCTAATTGTTGACTAATTCCGTCAATTCTAGCAAGTGCATCAATCCCAGCATTAGATACGCCTTGTAAACCACCAAACTGCTTTAATAAAAGCTGTCTTCTTTTTGATCCCAAGCCAACAATACGTTCTAATACAGATTCTTTTTTTGCCTTTGCTCTTCTCTGTCTATGCCCTGTAATTGCAAACCGATGCGCTTCATCACGTATATGCTGAATCAATAATAAAGCACTCGCTCCCGGCGTTATATCGATAGGTTGTTCTTGCTCAACCAAAATCATTTTTTCCATTCCTGCTTTTCTATCAGGACCTTTAGAAACACCGATTATCATAACATCATTTACATCTAATTCCTTTAAAGCCTTACTTGCTTCATTAACTTGTCCTTTTCCTCCATCTATAAAAAGGATATCTGGCGATAGATGCTCACCTTTTTTTAAACGTTTAAATCGCCTATAAATAGCTTGATACATAGCGGCATAATCATCACCCGGTGTAATTCCTTCAATATTAAATCTACGATATGCAGACTTTAAAGGCCCTTCCCGATCAAAAACCACGCAAGATGCAACTGTTTGATCGCCTTGAGTATGACTAATATCAAAACACTCGAGTCTTTTAGGTAAATTAATACATCCTAATTCTTCTTGTAAATTAAGATAACGATTGTAAATTCCCTGTTTATCCGCCAACTTACTCTGCAAAGAATTTTCAGCATTCATTTGAGACATACGCAACCATCTTAGACGTTCCCCTCTCACATTGTCTGAGATAGTCACAGTATGCTTTGCTTGTTTAGAAAGTACTTCAATCAACAAACCTGACTCTAGCAATGGATGACTCACTATTAACTCATAGGGAGGTTGTCTCTCCAGATAATATTGTGGAATAAATGCCTGTAAGATATTTTCTGGGGTGTAATCTTCTGTTATTTTTGGAAAAAATAATTTATTTCCTAAGTTTTGTCCATTACGTATAAAGAACACTTGCACACAAGCAATTCCGGCTTTACTAGAACAAGCGATAATATCCACATCCCCTTTCTCACCATGAACAAAATGCTTTTCCAAAACTGTTCTTAATCGAGTAATCTGATCACGAAAAACGACAGCCCGTTCAAACTCAAGATTTTTTGATGCCTTTTCCATTTGACCGATTAAATGATCAATCAATAAATTACCTTTCCCCTCTAAAAATAAAACTATATTATGTACATCTTCAGCATAATCTTGTTTATTAATCAATCCAACACAAGGAGCGGTACATCGCTCAATTTGATGTTGCAAACATGGCCGTGTTCGATTGTTATAATATGAATCTTCACACTGTCTGATTGGGAAAATTTTTTGTAACAACTTTAGAGTTTCTTTTACGGCTCCTGCACTAGGGTATGGCCCAAAATACTTTCCTCGTTTCTTTTTTGCACCTCTATGAAACGTTATTTGTGGGTAATCATGGTAACTGGAAATAAACAAATAAGGGTAAGATTTATCATCTCGAAGACATATATTATAACGAGGCTTATACCTTTTTATTTGCTGGCTTTCCAATAATAAAGCCTCACCTTCAGTATTTGTAACAGTTACTTCTATTCTAGTAATTTTACCCAACATTGCCTGCTGTTTTGGAGAAGCAACTTTGGTTCTAAAATAACTAGATACTCGGTTTTTTAAATTTTTAGCCTTACCGATATATATAATTTCACCCTTAGCATTTAGCATTTTATAAATACCAGGACATTTTGTTAGATTCTTTAAAAAAATCTTTATATCAAAATCTGAAAGAGACTCTATCTCAGCCATTATTTAGACCATTAGACCTTGAATCGTCAAAAAAACATCAGCAAACATTTTTTTAGTTAGTCTCTTAGTTTGGACATTATAACGACTACAGTGATATGAACTAACTAGCATTTTTCCATCGGGTAATTCAAATTTTTTATTATGCGCAAATTTAACAGTACTAAGCTTTAAGCCATAAGCTTTCAAAACTGCTCGATGAGCAATATTACCAAGAACCATAATGACAGACTTATTAGGTAAAATTTTAATTTCTTCTGATAAAAAGTGATTGCATTGATTGATTTCCGCTCCTGTTGGTTTATTTTGAGGAGGTAGGCATTTTACTGCATTAGTAATACGACAGTCATTCAAAACCAATCTATCAGTAGGAGTCTCAGATTTTTTTTGATTACTATATCCAAAATTAAATAACATTTCATACAATAAAAGCCCTGAGTAGTCTCCCGTAAAAGGGCGGCCTGTTGCATTAGCTCCATGCATTCCAGGTGCTAAACCAACAATCAATAGTTTTGCATTTTTATCACCAAAGGGAGCAACTGGACGCGCATAATAAGCAGGGTATTTTTTTTTAACTTCTGATAAAAAAGTATCAAGCCGTGAACATGCTTTACACTCCGGATCAAATATCTGTTTCAAAAACATTATTATTTCCAAAAAATTCAATTCCCACAAAAAAAGGGCCAAAAGGCCCTTTTTTTGTACATTAATTGAAAGAGTTAATCTTCTTTACCAACTTCTTTCATACTTAATCTGACTCGACCCTGACGGTCTATTTCAAGTACCTTAACTTTTACTGTATCACCTTCTGATAACTTATCACTTACTTTTTCTACTCGCTCATCAGATATTTGTGAAATATGCACTAACCCATCTTTTCCTGGCAAAATAGTAACAAATGCACCAAAGTCCATTAGTCTAGCAACCTTACCATCATAGATTTTACCTACTTCAACTTCAGCAGTAATTTCTTCGATAATCCGTTTTGCTTCTTCACCAGCAGCTTTATCAACAGAAGCAACCTTAACAACACCATCATCAGTTAAGTCAACACTTGCACCTGTTTTTTCTGTAATACTACGAATCGTTGCCCCACCTTTACCAATGACTTCACGAATTTTACTAGGGTCAATTTTAAAACTAATTATTCTTGGTGCAAAATCAGACATTTCTTCGCGAGTACTCGCTAATGCTTTATTCATTTCACCCAAAATAAATAAACGCCCTTCTTTTGCTTGTTCTAAAGCTGCCTGCATAATTTCAGAAGTAATGCCATCAATCTTAATATCCATCTGAAGCGCTGTAATTCCATCTATTGATCCTGCTACTTTAAAATCCATATCACCTAAATGATCTTCATCACCTAGAATATCTGATAAAACAGCAAAATTATCACCTTCTTTAATTAAACCCATTGCAATACCTGCAACAGGAGTTTTAGTCGGCACACCTGCATCCATTAATGCAAGGCTACTACCACAGACAGAAGCCATAGAACTTGATCCATTAGATTCTGTTATTTCAGAAACTACTCGAATAGTGTAAGGAAAATCATCCATATCTGGTAAAACAGCTGCAACACCACGTTTAGCCAAACGACCGTGTCCAATTTCACGACGTTTAGGTGATCCTACAAAGCCCGTTTCACCGACACAATATGGAGGAAAATTATAATGCAACATAAAAGGTTCTTTATATTCACCCGCCAAACTATCAATAATTTGAGCATCACGCTCTGTTCCAAGAGTAGCAACAACTAATGCTTGTGTTTCACCCCTTGTAAATAAAGCAGAGCCATGCGTTCTTTCTAACACACCTGTTTTGACAGAAATTGCTCTTACTGTTGAAAGGTCTCGACCATCAATACGTACTCTTTCATTCAAAATAGAGCCACGTACAATTTCTTTTTCCAAGTGTTCGATAATATCTCTGATATCACCTTCTTGATATTCATCATCAGCAGTTAGTTTTTCTACACATGAAGTTCGAATCGCTGACAGCTCATCTTGTCTTACCATTTTTTCAGCAATTTTATAAGCCGCTTGAATACCGGACTCAACTTGTCCTTTCACCAACCCTTGTAAAGTTGTATCTATTTCTGATGCTACCCATTCATAAGCTGGAGCAGCGACTTCTGCTGCAAATTCATTAATTGCCTGAATTGCACATTGCATTTGCTCGTGCCCAAATAAAACAGCGCCTAACATAACGTCTTCTGACAATAAATCTGCCTCAGATTCAACCATTAAAACAGCATGTTCTGTTCCAGCAACAACTAATTCTAATTGAGATTCTTCAAGTTGTTCTTTAGTTGGATTTAATAAGTAAGCTCCATCTTTATAACCAACACTTGCAGCACCTATTGGCCCATTAAAAGGAAGTCCAGAAACTGCTAAAGCAGCTGATGCACCTAATAAAGCAGGAATCTCAGTATCAATTTCAGGATTCAAAGAAACAACGGTTGCTACTATTTGTACTTCATTAGTATATCCATTAGGAAACAAAGGACGAATCGGTCTATCTATTAAACGCGAAGTCAGTGTTTCTTTTTCTGTAGGTCGCCCTTCTCTTTTAAAGAATCCACCAGGTATTTTCCCAGCAGCATAGGCTTTCTCTTGATAATTGACTGTTAAAGGAAAAAAATCCCCTCCTGCGGCCTCTTTCTTACCAACAACTGCAACAAGTATGGAGGTACCTTCAACATTAATCAATACTGTTCCACTTGCTTGACGGGCAATTTCACCTGTTTCAAGTGTTACAAGATGATCACCGTATTTAAATTCTTTCCGGATAGGAGTCACTATTAAGATCCTTAACAAAAATTGTTAATTAAGAAGAAGGTTTATAAACTCTTCTCCATTATAAAACATTAAAAAAACGACAATTAATTACATCAATTGCCGCTTCATTTATTACTTACGTAAGCCCAATCGTTCAATAAGTGACCGATAACGTGCTACGTCTTTCTTTTTTAGATAATCTAATAACTTACGACGCTGATTGACCATGCGCAATAATCCTCTACGAGAATGATTATCTTTTTTGTGTTCTGCAAAATGCGGTGTTAAATGAGCGATATGTGCTGTTAATAAAGCAACTTGTACTTCAGATGAGCCGGTATCACTTTCCGATAACCGATATTCTTCAACAACTGCTTTTTTTTGTTCTGCTGTAAATGGCATTTTAATCCCTATAGACTAAATTATTATAAAAAAATCACTTTCGTGATTGACTCAACAACATTGCTTCCACAATAGGGCGTAGAAGCATATGTTTTTTATTCTCAGAATAGATTTGATCTATTTAGTAGAGTTTTTCTTTCACTCTGAGAGGCTTACAAGTAAGTTAAGCAACATCACTCTGTAAGTTAAAAATTTTTTTCGGTATTAGTTTACCATCCAACAGCATTTCACCCAAGCCTAAAAACACCTGTTCACTATACATACGAACCATGCCGGAAATAGGTAAAGTTTCTTCTATTTGTAACTGTTGGCCATGTTTAATCAATACTGCTTGTGAAACAGATAATAAAATTTTCGGAATTTCATTTAATGGTTCATCTACACAGATCAAACATTTCATCAATTCATCTAAGTTCATTTCCTGTAATTCATCAAGAGCTAACGAATCTTCTATTTTAAATATACCCGCTTGTGTTCTCTTTAACTGTGAAACAGTTCCCCCACAACCAAATTTATGACCAATATCCTCAGCCAAAGAACGAATATAAGTTCCTTTTGAACATAACACATCTAAAGTCAAACTATCCTTAGTTACATCGAGTAGTTTTAATTCATAAATTGTAATTCTACGAGCTTTACGTTCAATTGTTTTCCCTTCCCTCGCTATTTCATATAGCTTCCTTCCATTATGCTTTAAAGCAGAATACATAGGTGGAATTTGATCAATTTTCCCAGTAAAACTTTGTAAACAATCTTCTATTTCTTCTAATGATAAATCCGGCACTCTTTTTTCAGCAATAATTTTTCCTTCAGAATCACCAGTATCTGTCATCACACCTAACTTCACAATAACTTGATAACGCTTATCATCATCAAGCATCATTGCAGAAACTTTCGTTGCTTCACCAAAACACAAAGGTAACAAGCCAGAAGCCATAGGATCTAAGCTTCCTGTATGCCCAGCCTTATTTGCATTATACAGTCGCCTAATCTCTTGCAAAGCACGGTTAGAAGAAACACCTAGCCGCTTATTTAATAGCAATATGCCATGAATATTACGCCCAGATTTCCTTTTACTCAACAAAGACTCCCTTTAGTTAAAAAATATTTAATATACAACTTCAAGTATCAAACTAAATTTCTAATAGCTCTCTATCCTTGTTCTTTTTTATTATGATCAATCAATAGTTCAGCAATTCTCATTCCAGTATCAAATGAATTATCATAATAAAACTTAAAATTAGAAATATGCCTTAAGCGCATTCTTTTTGCTACTTGATGTCGAATCATAGGAGCCAGTTCGTTCAAAGCATTAATACTATTAGCTTTTTCGATATTATCAGCATTTAAGATTGTCACATAAATTTTAGCCATCGCTAAATCTTTAGAGACAACAACTTCATTAACTGTAATAAAGCCTAACCGAGGATCTTCAATCTCTCGATGTAAAACATAAGCAAGTTCTTTTTGCATTTGTGAAGAAACTCGTTCACTACGCCCATATTCTTTAGCCATGCTTAATTACAACTCTCTTTTTACTTCAATACGCTCAAATACTTCTATTTGATCACCATTTTTAACATCGTTGTAATTTTTCACACCAATACCACATTCCATTCCCATTTTTACATCATTCACATCATCTTTAAATCGACGTAATGATTCAAGCTGTCCTTCGTAAATTACAACATTATCACGTAGCACTCTAATCGGTAGACTTCTTTTAACAAAACCGTCAATAACCATACATCCAGCAATAGCTCCAATTTTTGGTGACTTAAACACATCTCTAACTTCAGCCAAGCCAACAATTTTCTCTTGTATTTCAGGAGCTAACATGCCGTTTATTGCACGCTTAACTTCATCAATTGCCTCATAAATAATACTATAATAATGTAAATCAATTTCTGATTCAGAAATTAATTTTCGTGCAGCGGCATCAGCACGAACATTAAATCCAATTAAAATAGCTCCTGATGCTAAGGCAAGATTCGCATCCCCTTCATTAATACCACCAACTCCGCCATAAACACACTTGACAGAAACTTCGTCATTGGATAAGTGAATAAGTGATTCACGCAACGCTTCCAAACTACCCTGCACATCCGTTTTTATTACTAAATTTAAGGTAGAAGTATCACCAGCTTCCATTTTAGAGAATACTTCCTCAAGTTTAGATGCTTGCTGAGCTGCATGTTTACTAGAACGCTTTCTTTCTTCTCTATGCTCTGCCAACTCCTTAGCAGCCTTTTCATTCTGAGCAAAAAGAAATTCATCCCCGGCTTCTGGTGTTCCTGATAATCCAAGAATTTCAACAGGAGCAGAAGGTCCAGCGTCCTCAATTGCATTCCCACTTTCATCAAACATAGCACGAATACGTCCATATTCATGTCCACATAAAACAATTTGTCCTTTTTTCAAAGTTCCTTTTTGAACCAAAATAGTTGCAACAGCTCCGCGCCCTTTGTCAAGTCTTGACTCAATAACAAAACCAGATGCCGATCCTTCAACAGGTGCTTTCAACTCTAATATTTCAGTTTGTAAAATCAATGACTCGATCAGCGCATCAATACCCTCACCTGTTTTTGCTGAAACCTTAAGAAACTGAACATCTCCACCCCAGTCCTCTGGAATTACGTCAAGGCTAGCCATTTCTTGCATCACTTTTTCAGGATTAGCTTCAGGCTTATCCATTTTATTGATGGCAACAATCAAAGGAACTTTTGCAGCCTTAGCATGCTCAATCGCTTCTTTTGTCTGAGGCATCACCCCATCATCTGCAGCCACCACAACAATAACAACATCAGTAACTTCTGCTCCACGAGCTCTCATTGCAGTAAATGCAGCATGTCCAGGAGTATCCAGAAAAGTCACACTCCCATGGTCTGTTTTAACCTGATACGCACCAATATGTTGGGTAATCCCTCCAGCCTCACCTGATGCAACACGGGTTTTACGAATGTAATCTAAAAGTGAGGTTTTCCCATGATCAACATGCCCCATAATAGTAACAATAGGTGCTCTTGGAGATTTTTCCCGACTATCCGCCTCTTCCTGATCAAGTACATCTGCAAGCATTTCTTTTTCTAAGTCATCGTCACTTTGCATAATAGGCTTATGCCCCATCTCTTCAACTAATATAACCGCAGTTTCTTGGTCAATTACTTGGTTAATGGTAGTCATAATACCAAGCTTCATTAATTGCTTGATTACCTCACCTGCCTTAACACTCATCTTTAAAGCAAGTTCAGAAACGATAATGGTTTCAGGGATAGCAACATCTCTAATGATAGCTTCAACAGGTTTTTCAAATTGATGCTTAGCATCCTCTGCTGCTAATTGAATTCGTTTTTGCTTTCCTTTTTTACCTTTT
Organism: Methylococcales bacterium; assembly: GCA_023145835.1. Taxonomy (GTDB): domain Bacteria; phylum Pseudomonadota; class Gammaproteobacteria; order Methylococcales; family Methylomonadaceae; genus QPIN01. The sequence continues at coordinate 32,786 of JAGLDH010000008.1, read as the reverse complement.
AATTTTTTACTAGCCCCTGTTGGCATTGCCTGACCTCGGCCAGGAGCAAACCCCCTTCTTTTATCTGCAGATGCGGGTGTTCCAGTATTTTTTGCCGCTCCTCCAGGTCTATTTTTAGCTGCAGCTGCAGCTGCCCCCACATGCTTCTTTTTATGTAACGTTTGTTTTTTGGCTTCAGCCTGCTTTCTTACCTTCGCTGCATTTCTTTCTATCGAAGCTTCTAAGCGAGCTTTTTTCTCAGCCTCTAAACGCTTTGCCTTTATTTCTTCTTCAGAAAGAGAATTAACTTCTGAACTTTCAGGTTTACTTTCACTCGTTAACCCTTCTTTTTTCTCGCTAGAAACTTCACTACTTTCAACATCAGAAGAAATGTTGTTTATTTTATTTTCCGTACTCGTGCCATTTTCTTTTGTTTCTTCATCTTGTTTTTTAGTTTCATCAGCACTCAATATTTTGTCTTCATTCTTTTTATTCTCTTCTCGAGATGCACCAATACTTTCTTCATGCTTCTTCCACTCTTCTTTTTCTGCGGCTATTTGCTGTTTTTGCTCTTCCAATACATGTTTTACACGATCAATTTCTTTTTCTTCTTCAGTAACAACAGATTCGCTACGTTTTACATAAGTTCTTTTTTTTCGTACTTCAACACTAACAGTTTTTGCTGCTGCACCAGCTCCTTTTGATTGTGTTAATTCCGAAACTTTTCTACGTTTTAACGTTATTTTTTTTGGTGTTTTTTCTTTTTTTTCTTCTTCTTCTACTACTTTACCGTGCCTTTTCCTAAGGTGGTCTAACAAACTAACACGGTCTTTCTCATTAACTAAATCATCAGGATCAGAAGCAGAAATGCCAGCTTCTTTTAATTGTTCTAGAAAGCGATCCAGAGGTATCTTAATCATTTCCGCTAATTCTTTTACTGTTTTTTCACTCATATCAACCTACCCTTCACCCTCGCCATTTGCGAACCATGGTTCGCGTGCCTTCATAATCAATTGCCCTGCTCGTTTTTCATCCACTCCTGAAAAAATCAAAAGATCATCAACCGCTTGCTCAGCTAAGTTTTCCATCGTAATAATTTCTTTTGCAGCCATTTCATGAGCTAAGTCCTCATCCATTCCTTCCATATTCAAAAGATCCTGGGCTGGTTCAGAAGTTTCGATAGCTTCTTCTGATGCAATCGCATTAATTAATACAGCATCTTTTGCCCTACTTCTTAATGCTTCTACCAACTCTTCATCAAACCCATCTATTTCCATCATTTCTTCAACTGGAATATAAGCAATTTCTTCAACATTGGTTAAGCCCACTTCAACCAATACATCTGCAATTTCCTCATCAACATCCAGTTGATCAATAAAGATTTGTTTTGTTTTTTCAACTTCCTCTTCATTTAAAGAGTCGGCTTCGTTCGCATCACGAACATTCAGCTCCCACCCTGTCAGCTCAGTTGCCAAGCGAACATTTTGCCCACCTCGCCCTATCGCTTGTGATAAATTATCCGTTGCAACAGATATATCAATACTGTGTTTATCTTCATCAACAACAATCGATTCTATTTCTGCTGGAGACATAGCATTAATAACAAACTGAGCATCATTTTCATTCCATAATATTATATCTACTCGTTCACCAGCCAGTTCATTTGAAACAGTTTGAACTCTTGAACCTCTCATTCCCACACAAGCTCCCACTGGGTCTAGTCTTGGGTCATTACTTCTAACCGCTATTTTTGCCCTTGACCCAGGGTCTCTAGCAGCAGCCAAAACATCAATTAACCCCTCTCCTACTTCTGGCACTTCAAGTTTAAATAGTGCAATCAATAATTCTGGAGCTGACCGACTTATAAATAATTGAGGACCCCGAACTTCCGAACGAACTTCTTTTAAGTAACCCCGAACACGATCTCCAATCCGAATCGATTCTCTAGGAATCATATCTGATCGAGCAATATAGGCCTCAACATGCCCTCCCAGATCCAGATAAACACTCCCTTTTTCCAGTCGTTTGACTGATCCAGTAATTAATTCGCCTACTCTATCTTTATATGCTTCAACTATTTTTTTACGCTCAGCTTCTCTGATTTTTTGAATAATGACTTGTTTAGCTGTTTGGGCTGCTATTCGACAAAATGCAACAGAATCAACTTCTTCTTCAACAAAATCACCTACTTCAACATCAGAGTCATCCATCTGAGCTACTTCAAGTAACGTTTGAGAGGCTGGAAACTCAAGATCTCCATCAATCTCATTATTTTCAGCCATTACTTCCCAGCGACGAAATGTTTTATATTCTCCAGTTGTTCGATCAATTTTAACTCGGGCACTAATTTGATTATCATGACGCTTTATAGCTGCAGCAGCTAATGCTGACTCCAGTGCCTCAAAGACAATTTCTTTATCGATATCCTTTTCATTTGCAAAAACATCTGCAACCAATAAAATTTCTTTATTTTCCATTACGCCCTCCTTTTTTAATCAAATATTCAGGCACCAGCCGAGCCTTGCTCATTACCTGAAATGGAATTTCTATACTTTGGTCTGCTAGTTGAAGAAAAATAATACCTTCTTCAACATTTATAATCTGACCTGTAATTTTTCTTTGTTTATTTATGGGTTTAAATAAATTCACTGTCACTGTACTGCCAATAAATTGCTCAAACTGACTTAATTTAAAAAAAGGTCTATCTATACCAGGAGAAGAAACTTCTAACTCATAATTATCGGAAATAGGGTCTTCAACATCAAGCATTCCACTAATCTGATGACTCACCTTAGTACAGTCTTCAAGCAGAACACCCTGCTCAGCGTCAATATAAACTCTTAGCAGACCATTTTTAGGATGTGGGTTGTATTCAATTCCAATACATTCATACCCCAAGCCTTCTACAATTGGTTCAATTAAATCCACCAAATGCTCAGGAGCCTGCTTCATATTGCCTCACTTTTCTTATACCCATAAAAAAAGAGCCACTGGCTCTTCCATAAAATCGGCTTAATCTTCTCAAGCCCAGAAAACAAAAAACCCCAAAAAGGGGCTTCACTAAAGCTTGTCTACTAAAGACGGGAACAAACAAGCACCTACCTTTTTCATGAGACAAAAACAATCGTTACACATGAAAGAACAAACGATCCATATTAATGGCAGATATTATACATTATCGCTTTTAGCAAGTACAATCTTTCTCACCAACTATACTGGAATATATTTTCTTAAATTAACTCTGCAACCCATGATCTGCTTTATCCAAACAAATAATTACTTAACTTAAAACTCTAAAATCAAACCTAAAAAGGAACTAAGAGCATCAAGACAAACATGTAAGGATAAAAACATTGCCAATTATTTACAAGAAATTATTTAAGCTGTTATTTATATGCTTCTGACGACCAATAGGAAGATCTCTCTACTTAAGGTCAATTGAAAACTGCCGATTGATTTGGTAGCGGGGGCAGGATTTGAACCTACGACCTTCGGGTTATGAGCCCGACGAGCTACCAAGCTGCTCCACCCCGCGATTGATTTGTTCCATTATAAGGATTATTTATACTTTAGCAAGCTAAATATTTTTTATTTCCATCTATTAAATTTATCAGTCCATGTATTACCGTGTACTCAACATATATCATCTCAGTTATTTTACACCACATAATATAGTATTATTCCAGCCATGATGCCCGCCATTACATCATCAAGCATAATACCGAGTCCTCCATCAACCTTTTGATCGACCCATTTTATTGGCCATGGCTTAACAATATCAAAAAATCTAAACAATGCAAACCCTACTAAAACTGAATACCACGAAAAAGGAACCAACCACATAGTTATCAGAAATCCTGCAATCTCATCCCACACAATTCCGCCAAAATCATGTTCGCCCAACAAGTCAGCAGCACGACCACAAATAACAAATCCGATTAACACAGAGAAAACTGTTAGAACACTATATACCCATAACTCAGCTTGAATAAAGATCAGGTAAATAGGAATTGCAGCCACCGTACCCATAGTTCCAGGCATTTTTTTAACTAACCCAGAACCAAACCCAAAGGCTAAAAATAAAACGGGCGTAGACATAATCTGCCTAACTGACAATTTATTTTTACCATATGCTGTATCAAGAAAAATGTTCAAACCCTTTTACCACCAACTCTTCAGTTTTACCTAGCCGCTGAATTCTTAATCCAGCTTTTGCTTCAATCACACCCACATGAGTACAATCTATATCAATTGAATCAACCTTATCAGGGCTCACCGTAAAACATAATTCATAATCTTCTCCTGCAGACAAAGGCATCTGCCAATCTCCAGTTGTATCAATATATCTTTTGACACCCTTAGACAAAGGTATCTTATCCCAATCTAATTTAGCTCCGACGCCACTTTGTTTCAGGATATGCTTTAAATCTGATGCCAACCCATCCGAAATATCAATACAAGAATTTGCACAATCTCTTATTGCAAGTCCTTCATTTATTTTTGGAAAAGGCTGATGAAATTTTTTCAATGCATCATCAGAAGAAAAACAGTCATTACCTTTTTCTATTTTAAACCCCAATCCAGCATCACCAAGGTTTCCTGTAACAAAGATAAAATCATCTATTTGTGCAGAAGACCGAAGCATTGCTCGTCCTTTAGGAACTAACCCCACAGCCTGAACCGTCAGTATTAGCGCACCAGAAGTTGTATCTCCACCAATCAAATCAACAGAAAATTGATTTGCTAAACCTAAGAATCCTTCCGAAAATTCTTTTAACCAGCTTTCATTAACTTCACGCAAAGTTAACGCTAATGTAACTGAAGTTGGCTCTGCTCCCATTGCAGCTAAATCACTTAAATTAACTGCTAATAATTTCTGTCCTAATAACCTAGGGTCTGCACCAGAAAAGAAATGCACTCCTTCGACCATAGTATCAGTTGTTATCACAAGCTCATAGCCTAAAGGCACATCTATTAAAGCACAATCGTCCCCAATTCCTATCCGGTTAACAGATCCTCTTTGTATTTTTTTTATGAAATATTTCTCAATTAATCCAAACTCTGAAATAGACACTTCCCAGCACCCATTATTTTTTATCTAACTTAGCATTAATTTCCAATGCACGTTTTTTTTTAGAAACCTTATCTAAAATACCATTAACATATTTATGACTACCATCTGCACCAAAAAACTTAGCCAAATTTACACCTTCATTTATGATCACTTTATAGGGTATATCCAGCCGGTTAATCAATTCGTAAGTACCAATTCTTAAAATTGCCCGTTCAACTGGATCTATTTTCTCCACGGGTCTGTCAACAAATTCAGTTAATGCCTCATCAATTACATTAAGTTGCTTCGGTACTCCATGAAAAATCTCAGAAAAATATTTTTTCTGCGCTCCTTTCAACCGCTCTTCCTCCAAGAAATTCATTTCTATCCTACTCAAACTCTCACCCGACACCTGCCATTGATAAAGAGCTTGGACAGCACACCTTCTTGCGTTTGTTTTTGCCGAACTCATTAAGCTTCCAAGTTATTAAATAAACTAACCATTTCAATAGCAGACATTGCGGCTTCTGCTCCTTTGTTTCCTGCTTTCGTCCCTGCACGCTCTATGGCTTGCTCAATACTATCAACAGTCAATACACCAAAACTAACTGGCACATCATATTGCAAAGAAACAGAAGCAATCCCTTTTACACATTCACCCGCGACATATTCAAAATGAGGTGTTCCACCACGAATAACTGCCCCTAAAGCTATAATTGCATCATATTTCTTTGTTGTCGCAACACGTTGAACAACCATAGGCAGTTCAAACGCCCCTGGAGCTTTTACCAAACGAATATCGTCTTTATTAGCACCATGCCGAATCAGGGCATCAATAGCTCCACCTTCTAGCTGCTCCACTATAAAGCTGTTAAAACGAGAGGCTACAATACAAAATTTACCACCTTGAGCTGATAAATTTCCTTCTATTATTTCTATTGTCGACATTTTTCTCTACTTATTCTAAATTAAGGCTCAAAGCGAAATTATAGTAAATTCACTTTTCTATTCAGTGTGCTCTACGACTTCTAGATTATATCCAGAAAGTCCAAAATATTTTTTTTCTGCACCCATTACTTTTAACTGACACACACCTAAGTCAGCTAAAATTCTAGCACCTGTTCCTGTTGTACGCCAATCCGATTTTTTATCAGATTGCTCTGTCTGAACAACACCATTATCAAGCATATGATATTGGTGAATATGCTCAACCAACGATTTGTTATCCTCATTTTGTCTAATAACAACCAAAATACCTCGACCTTCTTCTGCAATTTTTGTCATAGCCTCAGTTATAGCTATTGAACTATCAGATCTTTTTGATGAAAATAAATCATCCAATAAGTTTCTAGCATGAACCCTAACTAAAACAGGCTTTTCACCCGACACATCTCCCATAACTAATGCTAAATGAACATTATCATCATTCATATCCTGATAAGCATAGAGCATAAAATCACCATACTCTGTTGGGTAATTACATTCACTAATTCGTTCTAGGGTATTTTCATGCTGAATTCTATAATGAATCAAATCAGCAATTGTGCCCATTTTAAGATTATGTTGTTTTGCAAACACCTCTAGATCTGTACGCCTTGCCATCGAGCCATCTTCATTCAATATTTCAACTATTACAGCTGCAGGTTCTACGCCAGCTAATCTTGATAAATCACACCCAGCCTCTGTATGACCAGCTCGATTAAGCACACCTCCTGCTTGTGCCATAAGAGGAAATATATGCCCCGGTTGAATCAAATCATCAGGTGTTGCATTTTTAGCTACAGCTGCTTGTACTGTTAAAGCTCGGTCGGCTGCAGATATACCCGTCGTGACACCCTTTGCAGCTTCAATAGACACAGTAAAATTAGTAGAATGAGCTGTTTTATTTTCATTCACCATTAAAGGCAGTCTAAGCTGCTGACATCTATCACGTGTTAACGTCAAACAGATTAAGCCACGCCCATACTTTGCCATAAAATTAATATCTTTAGGCTCAGCAAATGATGCCGCCATGACTAAGTCACCTTCATTTTCACGATCCTCATCATCCATAATGATGACCATTTTACCTTGACGTAAATCTTCTATGATTTCTTCTGTTGTATTCATTTAAAAAAACCAGAGTTTTGCAATAATTCTTTAGTCACACCATGGGGTGCTTGAGCTGCCGCTTCACCTTTCATTAATCTCTCCATATATCTTGCTAATAAGTCCACCTCAAAGTTTACTTTTGTTCCCACTTCCAATTCACCTAATGTCGTTTCCTGTAATGTATGAGGAACAATATTGACACAAAATTGAGTGCCATTAACTTCATTTACAGTCAAACTAACACCATTAATACAAATAGACCCTTTTTCAGCAATGTACTTTGCTAAATCACCCTGTATTTCAAATGTATATTTAAATGAACGACCATCTTGATTCTTTGAAATTACAACGCCCAACCCATCAACATGCCCACTAACTATATGCCCACCTAATCGTGTAGTGGGAGTTAATGCTAACTCCAAATTAACGGCCGTCCCTACAGATGAAGATTTTAAAATAGTGCGAGACATAGTTTCATTAGATACATCCGCATAAAAATAGTTTTTACCTAATTCCACTACAGTTAAACAAACACCATTAACCGCTATGCTATCACCTAGGTTAGCCTCTTCAATAGAAAGTTTTCCTGTTTCTATCTTCAATTGAAAATCCCCGCCTTGCGGTTGGATCGCGGCTATTTTACCTACTGCTAAAATAATTCCTGTAAACATATTAGTTTCTATTGAGTATTAAAAATCAACTTTATATCTGCCCCTACTTGTCTAACTGAGATCATATTCAATTGTTTTTTATCTATCATTTTCTGCATTCCTGGCAAATGAAATAAACCACGCCCTTGATCACCTAAAATACAAGGAGCCATATAAACTATCCATTCATCAACTAATTTTTGATTCAACAAAGCACCATTTAGGATTGCCCCAGCTTCTATTAAAACTGTATTAATTTGTTTTTTTCCTAAAAAAGCCATAGTCGCGTCTAAATCTAATTGGTTCTCTTTATTATTAATCTGAAAAACTTGAAAGCCTACATTTTCTAAGCTTTTAATTTTTTGCTCATCATCACTACACGTTAATATCCAGTTTTCTCCTGCTAACGATAACATTTTAGCAGTTAAAGGCATTTGTAACGATGAATCAAGTATAACTCTAACAGGCTGCTTCACATCAATATCAAGTCGAACATTTAAAGAAGGATCATCCGCTAAAACAGTATTAATTCCCGTCAATATAGCTGAACTTTCCGCTCGTAATTTTTGCACATCTGCTCTGGATTGTGATGATGTAATCCACTGGCTTTCTCCAGATGGCATCGCTGTTCGACCATCCAAACTCATGCCCAATTTACTGCGAATAAACGGCAACCCCGTCATCATTCGTTTAATATACCCTTTATTTAAACCTTCAGCACCCCGTTCTAATGCACCACATTCAACAATCAAACCCGCATCCTGCATTTTTTTTATACCCTTACCCGCGACCAATGGATTAGGGTCTTGCATTGCCACAACCACTCGTTTTACACCGGCGGTTATTAAAGCCTCACAGCAAGGGCCTGTTTTTCCATGATGACTACATGGTTCTAGCGTAACATAAGCCGTCACACCTTTTGCATCATCAATTTTTTTTAATGCAACAATTTCAGCATGATCGCCACCTGCTTTGTGATGCCAGCCTTCAGCAACAACCTTACCATCCATAACCAAGACACACCCCACGTTAGGATTTGGGTCTGTTGTATAACATCCTTTTTCCGCCAACTTTAAAGCTTTAGCCATAAAAAAAGCATCTTGGTTTAAGCTCATTTTTTTGGCAAATTTTCTATCATTTTGGTAAACTCCTTAACATCCTGAAAACTACGATAAACGGATGCAAAACGAACAAAAGCAACATGATCTAAAGAACTTAGCTCTTTCATCACTAATTCACCTAAGTCATCAGCTTGAATTTCTCGATCTCCAGTAGCCGTCATTGCTTTCTTTATTCGACTGACAGCAGCCTCAATATCTTCACTCTTAACAGGTCGTTTTTCTAATGCTCTGTGCATCCCAGAACGAAGTTTTTTTTCATCAAAACTTTCTCTTGCCCCATCACGTTTAATTATTTTTGGTAACGTTAATTCAGCCACTTCATAAGTGGTAAATCGTTCTTTACAAGAGGAGCATTCGCGCCGCCGTCTAACTTGATCTCCATCACTAGCCAACCGAGAATCAATAACTCTTGTATCTTGAGTGGCACAAAAAGGACATCGCATGTTTTTACCTAATTCTTTCCGTGACAGAAATCATGCCAACAGATAACAAAACAAATCATTCTATACCAAATGATAGAATAATAATATCGAATTAGGCTAGTGTACTATTATCTACAATACAATCATCATATCCGCATTCTAGTTTATATTTTTCAAACACAAAAATTAAGAAAATATGACAAACACTATATATAAGTTATAAAATCTGTGTCCTTATAAATATTATTCACAAAAATTCCTTCTTTCGAAGGATATCATCCCCTCTTAAATAACCAAGTTAGACTATGAGTATCACTATCAAAAATGAGTCCGAAATTAGTAAAATGCGGATTGCTGGAAAACTTGCTGCTGAAGTTTTAGAAATGATTGAGCCATTTGTGATACCGGGCGTTACAACTAATGAACTTGATCAAATTTGTCATGATTATATTGTCAATGAGCAACAAGCAATACCTGCTCCTCTAAATTACCGTGGTTTCCCTAAATCAATTTGCACTTCTACCAACTATACTATTTGTCACGGAATTCCTAATGACAAGAGATTAAAAAAAGGTGACATTATTAATATTGATATCACCGTTATTAAAAATGATTATCATGGCGATACCAGTAAAATGTTCTGCGTGGGTGACATTAGCCAACATGCAAAACGGCTCATCAACATCACTCAAGAATGTCTAATGCTCGGCATAGAACAAGTAAAACCAGGAGCGACTTTTGGTGATATAGGTCATGCCATTCAAAAACATGCTGAATCCCATCGTTATTCGATAGTCAGAGAGTTTTGTGGCCATGGCATTGGTAAAAACTTTCATGAAGACCCTCATGTTATGCATTTTGGAAAAACAGGTGAAGGTGAAGTTATAGAAGTAGGCATGATTTTTACCATTGAACCTATGGTCAATATTGGTAAAAGGCATATCAAAGTACTCAAAGACGGCTGGACAGCTATCACTAAAGATCGTAGTCTGTCTGCCCAATTTGAACACACTATTTTAGTCACGCCCGAAGGGAATGAAATATTAACCTTACGTCAGGAAGAAAGATGAATATTCTTTCAACACTAGACCCTCAAAAGATTTTTTCTGAAGACAACAATCCAAATTTGATCAAACAAATCATTCAACAGTATTTTGAAGATCAGCGTAAAAATTTTAATCCGCAAGATGATATTGAGTCTTTATTATTTGAAAAAGCTATTTTCATTGACAATATTTTAACTTTCTGCTGGAATCATTTTCTTAAGCAACACGCCTCACAATTGAGCCTAATTGCCACCGGAGGATATGGTCGAAAAGAACTCTTTCCACATTCAGATTTAGACATTCTTATCCTTATCAATAACCCTGAAACTATTGAATTTCAAGATAGTTTATCGGTTTTTTCTAATAGTTTATGGGATATAGGACTAAAACCTGGCCAAAGTGTTCGTACTATTTCTGAATGTATCCAGAAATCGAAAGAAGACCAAACCATAATGACTAATCTATTAGAAATAAGATTAATTTGTGGTAATCAAGATTTATTCAATAATTTAAAAAACGATTTATCCCAAGAAAAAATATGGCCTTCAGAGCAATATTTTGACGCTAAAATGCAAGAACAGCAATTACGTTATTCTAAATACCACGACACAGCCTATAACCTTGAACCCAATGTGAAAGAGGGCCCCGGTGGACTAAGAGACTTACAAAATATTGCCTGGGTTTTTCAACACCACTATAAAGCAGAAACACTCAAAGAGCTCATCAAATACGGTTTTTTTTCTAAATCAGAGTACAACGAACTTATCGCCTGTCGAAATATTCTTTGGCATGTACGATATGCCTTACATATTTTTACTAATCGTTGTGAAGATAGACTTATTTTCGATTATCAACGTGAACTAGCTACACAATTTGGGTTTATTGATAAAAACAACCATCCTGATGTAGAAAATTTTATGCAACATTACTTTACAACAGTAATGGAACTTGAGCGTATGAATGAAATGCTTCTTCAGGCTTTTAGTGAAAAACTGATAGGTGATACACCTCAAGAATTACAACTTAACCCAAACAATCCTTATTTCACATCAATCAATGGTTATTTAGAGGCTAAAGAGATCGATCTATTTAACAACCACCCTTTAGCCTTACTAGAAATATTCCCCTTACTCCAACAGAACCCTTCATTAAAAGGTGTAAGAGCAAGCACCATAAGACTAGTCCGTAAAAATATTCACTTAATTGACGATGAATTTAGAAATAACCTAACAGCTAACAAGCTTTTCCTTTCTATCTTAAAATCACCCAATGGAATAACAGACCAATTCCGAAGAATGAATCGCTATGGCATTCTAGCTGCTTATATACCCGCGTTTGCCAACATTGTTGCTCGTATGCAATATGACTTATTTCATATCTATACAGTCGATGCTCACACGCTTTTTGTACTAAGAAACTTAAGAAGACTCTCTTTGGAAAAACATGATAATGAACTTCCGTTTTGCAACAATGTATTTTTAAACATTAATAAACCCCAAATTTTATACCTAGCTGCTCTTTTCCACGATATTGCAAAAGGCATGGGGGGAGACCATTCTGTTTTAGGCGCAGACATTGTTCAATCATTCTGCACCCAACATAAACTATCCAAGTCTGATGCAAAACTGGTTACTTGGTTAGTTCGCAATCATTTAGTCATGTCTATGACTGCTCAAAGAAAGGATATTAGTGATCCGGATGTTATCCATGACTTTGCTTTACAAGTAGGGAGTATTGACTATCTCAACCATCTTTATCTATTTACTGTCGCCGATATCAGAGCAACGAACCCAAGCTTATGGAATTCTTGGAAAGACACATTACTATTAGAATTATACACTTTTACCTATAGTGCATTACATCTTGGATTACAAAACCCTATTGAGAAATCAGAGCGAATAGCAGATAACAAACAAGAAGCAAAAGAAGAATTGATAGGGCTTGGAGTATCAGAAGCGACGTTCAAAAAGACGTGGGGACAACTTTATGATGACAACTATTTCTTGCGCTACTCTTCTGAAGAAATTGCATGGCATACCATCGCTATTGCATCGACAAAACCAGATGAACTCCCACTTGTTATTTTACGACCACAAAATCAACGAGGCAGTGTAGAAATTTTCGTATTCGCAAAAAATGACAAGAGTATATTTACGTTCAGTGTAGCAACACTTGACCAACTTGGACTGACTATTCTGGATGCACGAATTGCTAGTATCACGTCAACATCAAAGAAACAATATGTTCTGAATAGCTTTCAAGTTCTTGAACAATCAGGAGGAGCAATAAAAGAGTTAGATAGAGAAATTCATATCTGCAAAACTCTCCGTAGCAACCTTTGTAATCATGCCGTCAATGGACAATTCAATATTCATCGACAATCTCGACAGGCTAAACATTTTCCTATTGCCAGTAAAATAATCTGCCATAAAGACCCTTTCGATCAATATACTATTATCGAACTTGTAACAACTGATCACCCCGGATTACTTGCATCAGTAGGACAACTTTTTATAGATCTCAATGTTCAATTACATGACGCAAAAATAACCACCATTGGTAGTCGGGTGGAAGATATGTTTTATATTACAGACTCAAATGATCGCCCTATTACTGACGAAAAAAAGCTAAAAAATATTAAAAGCAAGTTAATCTCAATAATAGAAGAAAAAGAAAGTTAATATTTTTTAATCAATAAATGAGGATACTGATTTCCTCATTTACTCTAGTCTTTATACTCAGTCTATCTATCCCACAAAAAACAAAGCTTCAAAACTGGCACTGAGCCCCAACTATTCATCGATCAGAAAAGAAGCACATCGATTCCAAGTTTTTTTACTGCTGACTATTGAGCAAAACGACCATTCAGAATACTTTCAAGGAAAAGGAATTTCTCGAGAACGCCTAAAGCAACAGCAGGCGCCTTGGCTGTTGCCCAGTGAGGACAGATTAAGTTATGAATAATTTGACAAACATCTAACGTACGCTGTCATCCTTTCGAGCTTTTGCATAGGTATTATTTTTAATTCGTACCTTGACTCCCTCAGGCAATGTCTTCGGTAAGTCGTTTTGCTTATCATTGCCTAACTGTTCCAAACAAAGATCAAAAAGTCTATTTCCATACCGCCTTTCGTCATCAGATAGAAAACTCATCTCTTTACTCTGTTTAACATATCTAGCAACAGTGAAAGTCCCCTACAAAGCAGGGGAACCTAATGATTAATTATTGAATAGAAAAGTCTGGAATTCCTGGATGAGGAACTGTTTTACACTTCACTTTTTCAGCGTTTGTAATAATATTTTTAATTTTTTTAAATGTTGGTAAAGGTGCTAAGTTATCTGGAATTGGATTTCCGGCAACATCAAAATAAGAAACATTAACCGCTCCATCTTGTGACATAATCGTTTTTTTATCATTTAAGTTATGTACAAAAGTTAAGTGACCTGTTCCTGTTGTTACGGACGTACCCTCTAAGGGTAAAGGAAGTTGAGATGAAATGCTCGAAATTGAATGGAAGCTACACTGAACTTTACGATGATGTTTGTGACATGTTCCTGTAAGAGGTGTTCCAACCCACTCACCCCAAGATCCACCTCCAGATATGTCGGCTCTACTGATAGCCATTCCCCTGGCTTCTCTAAGTTTTAATTTAGCGCCATTGACATTAAGTGCTTTTTCTTTATGTAATCGTACGGCTATATAACTACCTTCTGGGTCTGGAAGATGGGGAGTGGGAGCAATATGAAAGCATAATTTATTTGGCCCATGTTGGTCTGGCTGAGATGCAGAAACTTGTATTGAACTTAAGCTTAACGCTACGCCAATTGGCACAATTATCATTTTCTTTATTGTCTTAGATATTGTTTTTTTATACATTTTAATCCTCTTATGTTGAATGTAATCTTGAGTACTCTTTTTATTCAAACCAATAGTTTTATTATTTCTCTTTTTTTAATTAACGTTTCCTTTCGGGGTAATAACTTAATAAAAATTTGCTGATATCAATATATAAAAAAATGAATTTTAGAAGAGATCCAGCCCTCTTATGAAACATACTTATTAAACTCAAAACCTGTAGCTCACAGCCTCCTCAAATACAAGTCACCAACTCCACTCCATTTCAACAAAACATAATCATGACATATTGGACAAAGCTATTATTATTCAAAATCCTTTTAAACCAATAATTTAAGAAACAAGACTTGGGGGATGACACCAACCCTACTAAATATAAGTGTTTTGAATTATATGATTTAGTTCAAAATAAATTTGTGAACTAAATCATATAATCCTGACAACAAGGGGTGTTTTTTGAGTAATTCATCACAAATTTCAGATAATTTGAAAGGGAGGCATAAAACCTTTTGGAATTTATGTAGCTAACAGTTTATGAATACTTATAATTTTGAGCTAAATTCTTCACTCAACAAACCAGAAAGTAATAAAAAATTGCAAGTGTAATGCCTAGATAACCAGAGTTACTTGAGTTTATTTTATTGGGTTAGAAAAGTACCAGAAGGTGATGATATTTCTAATCGTTAGAAGATTACTAAAACTCAGTTTTCAAAGGGATAACCTAAAGATGAAAGAATATCAAAGGTTAGAATAAAATGAGGTTAACGTGGTCTTTGGTATCGTCGTGTCCGAAGAAATATTATTCGTTATGCTAAATTTTCTTATATGGAACAGTTAAGTATTTAATATCCAAGGTCTGATACTGCCTTAAAATACTAAATATTTAAGACTGTACCAGCCACCCATTATGACTAATCCTTTAATCTACCAGCAGTTCTAAGCAATTCATCAATAGTGGCTTGCAGCCTACTTGTATTTCCTTCATCAACCAACTTTCCCTCAGAGTCAAATGCCTTAAAACCAGCACTAATCGCAACCTGAGAAGGAATAACAGTAACACCCATATTACTAAGTAACATTCTTAAAGAGACAAGTCCTCGCAGTCCACCTAGTGCTCCCGGTGACGTTGCCCCTAAAGCCGCGACCTTTCCTTTATAAGCAATCAAAGGTGTTTCATTTTTTTTATCTGCTCTAGACATCCAGTCGATTGTATTTTTTAACAATGCAGAATAGGAACTATTGTATTCTGGAGATGCTATAAAAAAACCATCGTGGTCTATAAAAACTTGCTTGAGTTTCTTAGCATTTTCAGGAATACCTTGCTCCATTTCAAAATCGCCATTATAAAGTGGCATTTCATAATCTTTTAGATCAATCACTGTAATTTCAGCACCACGTTCTTCCGCTATATTTGCAGCTAATTTAGCTAGCTTTTTATTGATGGATTGTTTTCTTACACTACCTGCTAAAAATAGTATCTTTACCATTATTTTTCCTTTTATATTTAAAAATTTTCAATTGAATAGTTGATGTAGACATGGATGTGGAATTTCTAACAAACTAATTTTTGTCGAGAACAAGGCACTAATAAAGACACCTAACAAGCTACATAACTGTTTTAATAATACCGCTTTCTACAATAATCAACTTATTAGAAATCTACATCTGAGACTGTAGGAAGTTTAACTATAAATAACAACACATCATCAGTTGTAGCCATAAAGTCTAAGTTTTCAACACGAACAAGATCACCTTCTATCACACTTTCAGTATTAAGTTCCCCCGCCCCTTTTATGATACAGGCGATAAATTGACCATCACTATTGATTTTCTGGCCGGTATTGAGTATCCCTGCTTCTATAATGGTATGACTATCTAGTGTGTTATTTTGAGTTTTATTTCCACCATAAATTGACATTAACTTACCATTCACAAGATTATAAAACTTATATTTTTCTGCTTCTCCTTCTGTTTCAGGCAACACCCAAAGTTGCAGCATACGGTTTGGTTTATCATCGGGATTTATTTCATTATGTTCAAAACCTTCACCTCCCACTCTTTGTACCTGAACTTGGTTAGCATGCATAGACTTACCCTGCTCTAGAGAACCTTCATGAATAACACATCCTTCAACCATAATGGAAATGACATCAACTTCTTTATGAGGATGCAAGCCGGTTTCACCTTTTGGTAAAAACTGAGCATCTGCCCAATAAACAAAATGACCAATACCATCCCATGTCTCATTGTTCTCTCCTATTTTTTTATCAACAATAAGGCAGTGCTCTTTTAAACAGGCAAACCCACCAAGGGATAAATCATTTCTTTGTATTATTTGAATATTCATCACTTTAATCCTCTTAAAAAAGCATATAACTATCTATTTAATGAATTTATTATGGCTAAACATCAATACAATTTCTCTTGTCCAATTGGAAATACATTAGGTATTATTGCAGGTAGATTGAAGCCTGAGATTTTATGGAACCTTAAGGAGCCTCTAATTAAGTCTTAAAGTAACGATTCAATAGACCATAACACATTGAATTAATTGAACATTATTTTTTATAATGTCAACTTTCCCAGAGGCTCCTTAAAGGTGAAAAAATGCGTTTTAATCTGTTATTACCTGCAATTGGAGGAGTTTCTCAAAGAATGTTAACCCAATAATTACGATAATTACAAAGAGATGGGGTAGTTGTGCGAGCACAATAGAAGATATTCCTCCTCGTGTTGAATACACGCTAACTAAGCTTGCGGAAAGCCTTAAACCCTTGTTTGAGGCCATTGTAAACTGGAGCGATGAACATACAGATGAAATTTACAACGCCAGGTTAGAATATGATCAGACAAATCACAAGACTGCTACAGGTTAAGTTCTATTATAAATAATTGATATCAAGCATAAAATTGTTTATATTTTGTTTTCGTTTAATTCTAAATAAACAATACAACGATGAAAATAGGTATTCAAACGTGGGGATCTAATGGCGATATTAGACCAATGATTGCATTAGCTGACGGTTTGCAAAAAGCAGGGCATACAGTAACATTAGTAGTTAGTAGTCTTGATAACCGTAGTTATGCTAAAGAATGCGCTGAATTCAATATCAGTTATCAACAGATTCCCGAATGCATAGATTTTGATCTTGAAGCATTTGCTCAACAAACCTTTCGGATGAATATTTTACAATGGTTAGAGGCACTACTTGATATTGCATTCTTTCCCTATGAAGCAATTATTTACCAAACCTCAAAACAATTGGTTGATAATAATGATTTAGTCATTGGCCATCATTTTCTTTATCCTCTCAAAATTGCTGCCATTAAACAAAACAAACCTTTTTATAGTGTGACTTTCTGCCACACTGTCATTCCATCAGCAAACCAGCCACCTTTTAGATTCCCCAATCTTGGTAAACGGCTCAACCTCTTGCAATGGTATTTATTCGATTATGGTTTTGATTTCTTTTTAAAAAACAAATTCACCAAACTTTGGGACAATGAAGGATTACCTAAAATAAAACATGTCTTATCTCAATTATTATGTTCTGATCAATTGAATCTAGTCGCTGTTGACCCTATTTTTTGTCCAACACGAAACGAATGGCCAGAACAACATTATGCTTGTGGATTTCTTAATATGAACACAAAAAATGATGCCTGGGCTATTAATAAAAACTTACAACAATTTCTTGATTCAGGTTCAGCACCTGTCTATATGACATTTGGAAGCCTACAGCAGTCAGTTCCAGAATGGAGTATGGAGCTATTTATAAACGCAACACAGTTGGCGGGTTGTCGTGCGATTATTCAAACTAGTTCAAAAAAATATTCCGTAAATAGTCAACTAGATAATATTTTCTTTATCGGCAGACATCCACATCACACTTTATTTAAACACTGTGCAGCTATTGTTCATCATGGTGGAGCAGGAACAACACATTCTGCATCGCTTTGTGGTCGAGCATCCATTGTTATTCCTTTTATGGATGAACAATTGTTTTGGGCTTGTACATTAGAGCAGCTAGGCTTAGCTCCTAAGCCATTACCAGCAAAAAAAGCGAATGAAAAGCAATTAGCTGCACGTATAAACACAGTGCTTTCTAATAATAATTATCAGACAAATGCAATCAAAATTGGCTCAAACATGGATGAGAACCAAGGTGTTAAAAATGCGGTGAAATTAATTTTATCGACTTTTAATAACGATAAAAGAGTAGGCATTAAAAATGCAAAGAATTGTTGAACCTGAGTTAATGGATGATAAAGCACAGGCTGAAGCCTATGCTAATGCTGATTTTGAACAAGCCGAAAAACTATTCTTAAGTACTTTTCAACTGTATTTTCCTTGTCAAAAAATTAAAGGTCATATGCTTGATTTAGGCTGTGGACCAGGAAATATAAGTTTTCAGTTAGCTAATTATTTTCCTAACATCAATGTTACTGGAATAGATGGTTCTGTTGAGATGATTAAACTGGCTAATGAAAGAAAAAAAATAGAGCTTAATTCAAGTGATCAAGTTAATTTCATTACAAGTGTTCTTCCTAGTAGTGCAATTCCACAAAAAATATACACCTCCATTGTTAGTAATAGCCTTCTCCATCATCTTCATCACCCTGAGATATTATGGACAACTATTAAACAATATTCGTCATCCAACACTAAAATATTAATCATTGACCTGTTTCGTCCACCATGTAAAGAAGACGCTTTAGCCATTGTCAATCAATACGCCGCAAATGAACCAGAAGTTCTACAACATGATTTTTATAATTCATTATTAGCTGCTTTTACGGCTAAAGAGATTGAACAACAATTACTTAATGCTGGTCTTACTGACCTTGAGATGAAAACAATCAGTGACAGACACATCGCTATTTTTGGTATAAAAACGAGGTAAATTAAATGGCACTCTATCTAGTACAACATGGTCAATGCCTTGATAAAGAAGTTGATCCTAATCGCAGTCTCTCTTCAGAAGGCCGAGCAACCATAATGCAAGTGGCTAAAACAGCTAAAAATGAAGGAATTACAGTGTCGACTATTTACCATAGCGGTAAATTGCGAGCCTTACAAACAGCTGAACTTTTTTCCGGGTATCTTAAATCAATTCAATTAGAAAGCGTTTCAGGGTTATCTCCATTAGACAGTGTTAAAGATTTAGCTGATCATTTTCAATTGACTGACAAAACAATGATTGTTGGGCATCTACCTTTTTTGGAACGTTTAACGTCTTACCTAATTACGGGTAACCAAAACCTTATTATTGTTAAGTTTCAACATGCAGGTATTGTGTGTTTAGATCAGGATAAAACTAATCACTGGTATCTAAAATGGACGATCATGCCTGTAATAAATTAATCATCATTAACAATAGTAAATCATTTAAATAATGACTATTTATAAAGAAATTAAAGCAATGCATGCTGAAATGCAACAGTGGCGTCAGTATTTTCACCAGTTTCCCGAAACAGCATTTGAGGAAATAAATACCTCTCAGTTTATTAGTTCAAAATTGAAAAGTTTTGGATTAAAAGTGTACGAAGGGTTAGCCAAAACGGGTGTTATTGCTAGTTTATCGTCTGGTACTGGTACAAGTACAAAAAAGATTGCTCTTCGTGCAGATATGGATGCACTTTTTATTGAAGAAAAAAATGCACTTCCTTATAAATCTAAAAATACTGGAAAAATGCATGCCTGTGGTCATGATGGGCACTCTGCCATGTTATTGGGGGCGGCAAAATATTTAGCAGATCATAATGATTTTGATGGCACAGTTTATTTTATTTTTCAACCTGCGGAAGAAGGTCGTGCCGGTGCTAAACAAATGATTGATGAAGGTTTATTTCAATTATTTCCTGCTGATCGTGTGTTTGGTTTACATAATTTTCCCGATATACCCGCGGGACATTTTGCGATTAGACCAGGGCCAATGATGGCTTCATTTGATTGTTTCGAGATTGTTATATCAGGACAAGCTACCCATGCAGCCATGCCTCATCTGGGAAACGATGTGATGGTCGCTGCTGCTCAAATAATTACTGCTTTACAAACTGTTGTTAGTCGAAATATTAACCCTGCTGATCCGGCGGTGTTAAGTATTACGCAAATCCATGGAGGAAACACTTGGAATGCCATTCCTGATTCTGTTGTATTAAGGGGAACCTATCGTTGTTTTAATTCAAACATTCAACAATTAATCAAAGAAAAACTGATGCAGATTGTTGAGTCAATTGCACAAGGGTTTAATTTAAGTACTCAAATAAACATTAATCCCGAAAATGCAGGCTACCCTGTCACAAGTAATTCCGAGGAAGAAACAGCTATTGCTATTGAGGTTGCTCAAGCCCTAGTAGGTATTGATCATGTAGACTTAAATGCTCTACCTAGCATGGGATCTGAAGACTTCTCTTTTATGTTGCAGGAAAAACCAGGTTGTTACGTTTGGTTAGGTAATGGATCATCTGATGGCGATTGTTTATTACATAATCCTCATTATGATTTTAATGATGATATCTTAACCATAGGCGCTAGTTATTGGGTTAAGTTAGTTGAAAAGCTTTTAAATTAAAGGAAAAATATATCAAATTATTTACTGGAATTTTTTTTCTGGCCGGTGACATTGATTTATTGCAATAATTGATTTGAAATTGCAAAAAAATTCGTTCCTTTCATGTTGTGCCTAGGAGTGTTACCAGAACAAATGCATTTTATTTGAACATTACGCGAAAGGTCAATTGGTTCTAATAAATTTATAGACTAAGTTTAAACCTATCAAATACTATGTTAATAGAGATTTTTAAGATAAAATAATGCGTTTAATCATGATTGAAGCTCACCTACTTTCAGTCATTCTAGTGACTGACAATGGAAAATAAACATTAACTAAGTTGTAAATATCTTAATAGCGTTTCATATGCACCCTGATCAAAATCTGAATACCGCATCCCTATTTGACATTCATGACTTGATAGTCGCCTAGAAAAAGTAACATGACAACGAATACCTATTGTTTCAAATTGTCCATCATCAAAAGGTAGTTGTAACCAAACTAATAATTCAATTGGTTTTCCTTCAGAAATATATCGCCCTCCCGGCGTAATAATATTTCTTTTGATAGTATTACATTGAATTGACACACCTTCAGCAGATGCATCTACAGCAACAACATTGAAATGTACTCCCTCTTCATTTTCAATAACTGCAGCTATTTTTGTTTCGACACGAGGAAAATATTTTTTCTGTATCATAATTTTTACAGTGTAAGTAAACCTTTTAGAAGAATAGTATAAATTTGTAATCTTTCAAGTAATCTATTCACTTGGTAACCGGTGTCTATAAAGCTAAAAGATTAAAATTTATTAATTATTGACTCCCTACTTTTCACCCTATTTATAATTATTTTTGTAGCGACAATCCTTGTGCCAACTTAGGTAGTTTTCCTTCCAATCCTATCGCCATTTTCATCACTTTCTTTTTGGCTGGAAAAATACGTTCTGCAAGACCTAGCCCCATATTTCTTAAAAACTTAACGGGAACTATATCATTACTGAAAACTTGATAAAAAGCATCCATTACTGTCATCATTCTTAAGTTTTCATTTCGTCGCATTTTTTCATAGCGCTGCAACACCGAAATACTGCCTATTTCATCGCCTTTATTCTTCGCTTCAATTAACACCTCAGCTAATGCGGCAGCATCTAATAAACCAATATTAACCCCTTGGCCAGCTAATGGGTTAATCATATGAGCAGCATCACCCACCAAAGCAACACCCTGCTTTATGTATTGCTGAGCATGCTGGCGCTTTAATGGAAAACTTGCTTTGCCTAATACTTGTTTAACTTTACCTAGACATTCAGGGAACGTTTGGCTTAATTCATTAATTAAAGTTTCATTAGATAAAGTTTTTAATCTCCGTACTTCATCTGCAGAATTATACCAAACAATAGATCCATAGTTTCCTGTTAGTGGTAAAAAAGCCTGTGGTCCACTAGGAACAAATCGCTGCCAAGTTATATCTTGTTGCTCGTAATCAGTTTCTACATAAATCACCAAAGCGTGTTGTTTATAATCCCAACTTGTCACACCAAGGCCAACTGTTTGTCTTACTCGCGAATTTCCTCCATCAGCGGCGACCATTACTTTAGTTTGTATCGAACGGCCATCACTCAATTGCAATATTGTTTTTCCTAAAGGTGAGTAATTTATATCTTTAATACTCACAGGAGCAATAAGCTCTACATTAGTAAATTCCGTTAGATTTTCCAGTAATGACAATTGTGTTATTCTATTTTCAACAATATAGCCTAATTCAGAATAACCGATATCATCACTATTAAATTCTGTATCACCAGCAGTTTCCCAAACACGCATTCGTCGAAAAGGGCAGAACCTTCTTTTAACAACTCCATCCCAGGCTCCGATAGTTTGAAGAATGTTTTTTGATGCAATGCTTAAGGCAGAAACACGAAGATCATGCGGCTGTTCTGTAGAAAACTTTTCGGGCAAAGTTTGTTCAATAATAGCAACCGATAAATGACTACCTCCCAAACTGCAAGCAACAGTAGCCCCCACCATTCCACCGCCAATAATGACTACATCAAACTCTTTCATAATATAAATAAATTTGCACAATAAATAGATACTGAACTTGTATTAATTGTTCCATAAGCTTTGGTAGCCCATATAAAACCGTTAACTATAATATACAGTGTATCTGATGATTCAATATTAGATTTAACCTTTTGGAGTAAATATATAATTAAGGTATCTACCCAACAACGAGCAGAGATTAAAGCTACTGACCACGCGTCATTCTATGCAGCTAAAAAGCCATTTTTTATACAGATAAAACTGTGTCCCAATGGAATTCTACGATAAAAAACTCGGCCGCAAGCGAACCGAGTTTTAAAACAAATCGAGCTGTTGCGGTTTATTACCCTTTTTCTCATGCTCTGTAAGCTGACCCTGAACATAAGTTCTGATCACTTCCTCATTGGCATTTCCTATAGTTTCAACAAAGTAACTTTGTGTCCATAGTTTACTACCCCAGAAATATCGTTTTTTGATCTCCGGGTAACGCCGAAAAAACTCTCGAGCAGAAATACTTTTTATTATCTGCATCACATCGCCCGGTGACATCTTTGGTTCTCCACGAACAACCATGTGCAAATGATCTACAGGTATTTCTAATTCAACAATATCAATATTATAGTCATACCCGATTTTCTCAACAATCCTTTTTAGTACTTCATCATAAGGCTCACTAAATACCTTATGCCTATATTTGGGTATCCATACAAAATGATACATTAATCGATAGACATGATGCGTATTCTTCTGTAACTCCATAAGCTGAATACCTGACAATGGAAAGAGCCCCATTGTAAGCTATCCAGCTCGGGGGCAAGCCACCCGAGATTTACGCTATGCGGTTAAACTCTACAAAAATCACGAGACAGGAACAAACTAAGGTCTTGTTATTTTAAAACTTCCCATTGCCCACCCCAAGTGATATCCCGTTCCTTTTCCCGATAATGAGACACCTCGAGCTCCTCTTAATACTAACCTACCTTCAATAGATTTACCAAAACCTGCGTCTCCATCTAATGAAAAAGCTCCACCAAAAATATCATCAATGGATTCAATCCCACGAAGAGTCCCTTTTCCATCTACAATTTCATAAGAACCAAATGTAAACCCACCACCAGTAAAACTCAGTGCTACGTTAGCACTTTTACCACTAGGACAGGTGACAGTACCCGTTCCTTTATACGTTTTATAAAAAGCGGCCCAACCCTTCATTGTATACGTTAAAGAACAGTCTTCTGCTTGTGAAGTAGAAACAAACATAAAGCTAAGTAAACAAACTATTGCACCTAATTTTCTTTTCATAATGTCATCCTAATTATAATAAGGCATTAATTATATCGTGAAATACTTTAAAAATCTGCATAACTCAATGAATGCAAGCGTCATCCATGATCTAATTTTTATAGCCATCAGTATTATTTCTGACCCAACGCTTTTCATCTGATACGAGTAATTCTTTTTTCCAAAAAGGAGCTTTGGACTTTAATGCTTCCATAATATATCGGCTCGTATCAAAAGCATCACCTCTATGAGAGCTCCACACAGAAACTAGAACAATGGCGTCATCAGGAAAAACATTTCCAACCCGGTGTACGACTAATACATTTAATACCGACCATTTTTTCATGGCTTCGGTAATGATTTGACCTAACTGTTTTTCTGTCATCCCAGGGTAATATTCTAACGTCATGCCTTTAATATCATCGCCATCATTAAAATCACGCATTGTTCCAACAAAAACACTGGTTGCCCCAAATTTTCCATTCATATCAGAAAATGTTTTTTGAAACTGTTGTATTTCTTGCCATGGATCAAAAGGCTTTGTAACTATTTTAATATTCATAGTCATCCACCTGTTACTGGGGGGAAAAAAGCCACTTCATCATCATCATTCACAAGAGTATCAAACCCAACATATTCCATATTAACTGCAGCCAAAACATTATCAGGCCTACTTTGACTCTTATTGGCCTGTTTCCAAACATCAGAAACCGATAGGGTTTGCTTAAAAACCAACTCTTCTTCTGAGCGACCAATGGATTCTTTTAAACTAGCAAAATAGCGGACTTTAATCGACATTAGTAAAAGTTCCTATAAAATATAAAATCAACTGGCTCTACTATACAAAAAAATGACTAAACTTACCCATTTTAATCAATCCGGCGAAGCTCATATGGTTGATGTTGGAAAAAAGACTATCACTCAACGCACAGCTATCGTAGAAGGCTATATAGAAATGCAGCCTGAAACGATGGAATTAATTACTACAGGCCATCATAAAAAAGGAGATGTTCTGGGTATTGCTAGAATTGCAGGGATCATGGCAAGTAAAAAAACAGCCGATTTAATTCCACTGTGTCATCCACTCCCAATTACCCATGTAGACATAAAATTATCAGCAGAGGAAGAAAACAATCGAATCCATTGTCTAACCACTGTCAAAACTAATGGGCAAACTGGCGTAGAAATGGAGGCTTTAACTGGGACACAAATTGCGTTATTGACAATATACGATATGTGTAAAGCTGTAGACCGCGGAATGATAATTCAATCAGTTCAACTACTTGAAAAAGATGGGGGCAAATCAGGGCATTGGAAACGATAAGTTAAACGGACTATTCAATCTAGTCATACCTTAAATTATTAGCTTCTAAAAAAATTACCGATTAAAATTCATCGTCTTGTTTATAAAAACAACACCCTATCAGACAATTCAATAAGCTTAAAACTTACTAGCAACCTCAAAAAAGAGACCCTTAATATTTATACTTTACACGATCAAGCTTTCGGTTTTTATAATAATTGAAACTTCATGGTCACAAAACTTTGTATTTCTTTTTTGAAGTGAGTACTTCACGGATATGTAGGGCAATACTAGGTTTAGAGATTCCGAAGTTATCATAATATTTACGACAACAGTATCTACTTTTGATGAAACACCACAAACGTTCAATCAAATTCAGATTCTGTAAATACGCGGCCTGATAACGTAACTCAACATCGAGTTCTACTACCTTGTCAGCAGCAAATTGACAATTTTACCAAGGAATTCACAGAAGACATCTAGTTTATATAAGTATTGTGGGTGGCATTTATGGATTCATAAGTACCCAAGTAAAATTAATTTAACTTTTTGCTTACCTTTTTTACCATTTTAGACACCGAATAAATAGTTACGTAGCTTGCTATGCGCCTATTTATTCGGTGTCTAAAATGAAAAAAAATCCTGGGTAAAATTGTCAAATTAATTTTACTTGGGTACTTAATATACTGAGTAGTAGTCATCAGCATCTTAAACAGTATTTTCCAATTAAAAAATGAGTCTGAAATGAGCTCAATAAAAAAAGGCAAAATACCTAACCCAATATATTGATTCATTGATAAAGCTGACAGAGTCAATTAGTTTGCTTATTGTATTTAATATAAGTAACAACTTTACCCTTTCTCATCACAATACATTTATTCCTCAAGCTTCCCAATTCTACTTTCCAGTTCTTTAAATTTTTTAAATAGTGCAGGTAATTTACTTAGAGCAGCTAGCTCTCTCCACGCGACTTTTTTATCTTTAGCTGGGCTACCAAAAACTTGTGAACAAGGCTCAACATTACTCGCCACACCCGTTCTTGCCATGACTACTGTTTGATGACCAATATTCACATGATCTGCAACGCCTACACCTCCAGCTAAAACGACGCCATCTCCTATCGTACATGATCCAGAAATACCCGATTGACCACAAATAATGACATTTTTACCGACTTGATTATTATGGCCTAGCTGTACTAGGTTATCAATTTTGCTACCTGCTCCGATAGTTGTTGAGCCTAAAGCACCTCTATCAATACAAGTATTTGCACCAATTTCAACATTATCATCAATAATAACATTTCCTACATGAGGCACTTTAACGTGCTCATTATTACGGTATTTATAACCGAACCCATCAGCCCCAATAATCGTACCAGAATGAATAATGACATTATCTCCTATTTGAGTATTATCATAGATAACTACATTAGGATAAATACGACAGTTTTCACCCATTGTCACATTACGCCCTACACTGACACTCGCAAAAATTTCTGTTTCATCACCAATAGTAGAGTGCTCTTCAATAGTAGAAAAAGCACTAATATGAATATCTTTCCCTAAAGTAACATTGTCAGCAATTGAAGCTTGTTTAGAAATAGACCGAGTCAATTTAGGCGTAGGGTGTAATGCGCTAACGGCTTTTAAAAAACTAATTTCTGGGTCGTCACATAACAAAAAAACCAAGTTTTTAGGCGCACCATCCGTAGAGAATTGACTTGATATAAAACAAGCTGATGCAGTCGTTTCTTTTAAATATTTAGAATATTTACTACTACTTAGTACAGTAACTTGGTTTGTTGTTGCAGCCATAATATCTGCTGCAGCCAGTATTTCTATAGAGGTATTATCACCTTGTATTTCTGCATCACAAAGTTGAGCAAGTTCTTTAACAGTCAGTGTCATATTATTTCCAGATTCCAATAATGTTAGTGAAGTCATCTGTCCATGGCTTCATATCAAAATATAAGGGGAGTTTTTGCCAAGACCCCGTTGTGTTTTCTTGTAATGGAGCCAATGTATCAGCTTGTTTGGCCATCACTACCCAATCAGTATTAATGACTAATGGTATTTCTTGTTTTGGCTTAAATTCTTGTATTAATGCAGCTAGCTTTAAATGTTTTACATGGTCAGCAATAACTTTTTTTAAATCTAAATGTCGATTGGTAATATGGAATGCCAATATACCGCTTGGTTTAAGTTTAGTAAAATAAAGTGCCATCGCTTCACGGGTTAATAAATGGGTAGGAACAGAGTCAGAGCTAAAAGCATCCATAATCAATAAATCAAATTTTTGATCTGGCTCCTTAGCTAAAGATAAACGTGCATCGCCTACAGTAAAGGTTGTGTTTTTACTGCATCGCTTTAAATAAGTAAAATAATCTGTATTCTGTGCGACCTCTATGACTAATGGATCAATCTCATATTGAGTCCAATGTTGCTGTTGTTTTGCATAACAAGCTAACGCGCCAGCACCTAAACCCACCGCCCCAATTTCCCATTGACTGCTTTGATTATCATAAGCGCTAAATAATTGTCCCATCGGCCCAGGTCGGCTGTAATAAGTCAGTGGTGTAGTTTGTAAATGAGTTGCAAGTCGTTGTGCCCCATGTTTAGTAGTCCCATGAAATAATTCATGATACTTTTCTGGTTGTTTTTTTTCATCCATCAACACACTTTGTCTAACTGACAGTACACCAAAAAAACTACGTTCTTGGTAAATAGTGTTTGAAATTAAATACTGTATCCCTAAGGCAAAAAACAAAATAACGCCCGCTAATAAAGCTAAGCTAATAGGTCGTGAACGAAAAGCATAAGTTAATCCTGCAAGTAGAATTAAACCATTAGTCACACCATAAACTAGTGCCTGAGATAAATTATCACTAAAAAAATAAACACCTAATCCTAGGCACAATAACAATAAAGGGAACATTGCCTGTAAAACAGGTTTCTGTGAATTTATTAACCCTGGCCTTAATAATAATGCAGCCACAATCATAATTGGGTATTCATAAATTGCATTAAAAACAAACGGTGCAACAAAGGTGTTAAACATTCCACCTAACATGCCTGCAAACGACATAATCAGATAAAAATAAGTTAAATGTTGAGTATGTGGACGATTTTTAGCTAACTCTCCATGGCAGACCATCACTGCTATAAAAAAAGCAAGTAAATGTAAAATAAGGTTCAACCAGTAAGGTAATGCACCAGGGTCTACAAAAGAATAAGCAATAAATGGCAATAAAACAACCGGTTGAATCCAAACCATTATGGAATGAATTTTATCTGTCCATTTAGAAAAAACTAGAATAAAGGTTAATAAATACAAAGTCAGTGGAATAATCCACAAGAGAGGAGCTGAAGCTATATCTGTACTGATAAAGTTAGTCAGCCCTAACAATAAACTAGAGGGAACAAAAGCTAACGCAAACCAATGCAATTTTTTTGATAAAGATAATTCTTCTGCTGTATCAAGCTCAACTACATTTTCTACACTCGTTGTTTGCTGATTGCGCCATAAAATAAATGCACAACCTGCAACCAATAGGCATAAAAAGCCAAACCCTATACTCCAAAAAATTCTCTGATCGAGCAAACCAATGTTTGGTTCTAAAAAAAAGGGGTAACTTAATAAAGCAATCATACTGCCAGCATTACTCGCAGCATAAAGATAATAAGGATCTTCACTCGTATGATGCCCCACACCTGAAAACCATTTTTGTAACAAAGGAGAGGTAGTGGATACAACAAAAAAAGGCAAGCCAATAGCTAGAAACAAAGTCCACATCAACCAAAAAGTCGGATCACTGTCTGTTGGTGGAAAAGTATTTTCAGGTAACGCTATGGGTAACGCAATCAGACTTATCGCAATAACTACCGCATGAATTTGTATTTGTCGATGTGGGCTAAATTTCGTCGATAAAAAATGTGCATATAAATATCCAAAAAACACAATAGTTTGATAAAAGACCATACAGGTATTCCACACAGCAGGTGAGCCACCCAACAAAGGTAAAAGTGTTTTACCAAACATAGGTTGCAAGACAAACATCAATGTTGCACTGATGAATAATGTACCTGCAAATAATACGATTAAAGAAACGTTTCGATCTATTGGCTGTTTTAGCGTTGTGTTCATTATAGGTTTAGAAAACTTATCATTTTTTTGCCCTATGATAAATCATTTTGCTATTTTTAGCTGTCTTCAGCCAGTATTTGAATACGATTATACTTCGCGCAGTCACGGATGCGGATTTTATAGCGAGTTGATTCTTGTCGATAGTAAGGCGCTGAAATGGGCGCATAGCTGGGCTAGCTACACAACCATTTCAGCAACGCAGCCTATCAGCGAAAAGCAACTGATAGAAAACTGCATCCGTGACACCACGCGAAGTATAACCATAAATCAGCCTATTTGAAGAGTAGGAATTAGCTCACTCCACTTAATATGGTTATAAATCTTTTATAAACCACCTAAATAAGCTGATATTTCATTTATATCTTCTTCAGATAAAGACGATGTCATTGAATTCATAGGCTCACCTTTTCTTGCTTTAGATTTAAAATTAACTAACTGCTTTTTAATGTAGTCAGGATGTTGACCTGCTAACTTTGGCATAACCCCCCTACCCTCAAAAGAAGATCCATGACAACCTTGGCACATAGCCACTTTAGCCTCTCCTTTTTTTGCTAAAGTTGAATCACCAGCCACACCTTTTTTTGAAGTAAGACTTGCATAAAATGCAGCTACATTTTCTATATTTTGTTTTGTTAAATTGGATGCGACACCTTTCATCATTGAGTTTGAGCGCGCTCCTGATTTAAACTTTTTTAGTTGCGCCTCTAAATACAAGCCTTTCTGCCCAACCAGCTTAGGAAAAAGTGAGCTTTGACTATCACCATTAATACCATGACAACCTTCACACTGAGTAGATGCCTCCTTTCCTGCCTTTATATCAGCCGCATTTGCATATTGACTGAATATAAATAGAGACGTTAACATTAGTGTAATTTGCTTATTTAATTGTATTAATTTCATACCATATTTCCTCATAACTCTCATTTTATTGATTATTTTCAGCACAACAAAATATTGTTCTGCTGATTTCCTCAAACAATAATAGAGACAACTGTACTCAAATAGGTTCATATATTAAGCCACTTAATAAATTGATAATTTATTACCCTGTCTAATCCAACTTAAACAGACAAAAAAATACTTGCCAAAATGAATAAATTAATTATAATAGTAAATCTTTGTTGGGTCGCTAGCTCAGTTGGTAGAGCACCGCACTTTTAATGCGATGGTCGACGGTTCGAATCCGTCGCGACCCACCATCAAATATACGAATAAAGTAGTTGCAGTTAATTCTGGACTGCTTTTTTTATGCCCGAAAGAAAAAATCATCCTAGTATTAATATATACCCATTCACTTAGCTTGCTTGACTCAACAAATATAAAGCACCTAAGAAAGCCATCTGCCTTGCCTTAGCAGGATCATCTGATTTTAGTACGCCTCACTACTCTCCATCATCGCATTATCATTAGCTTTAATACAATTTTCTAACACGCCTTCTAGGCGACGCATGCTTTAATCACAATTAAAGAAAAAGCTCCAAAAAATCATTCTTTACAGCGAAAACGAATCGACTAACTTTTAGTAAAAACTATATCCATTAAATTGCCATGAAGAAATTTATAATTTAAAACTTTCTTCACTTTTTCATTGCTAATTACTTTATACGATTTATTTTCTGAGATTTCAAAATTTGGTACAGAGAGACCACTTTTTGCAGAGACATGTGTATAAAACTGCCTTTTTGTTGGATGGGTATCTGCACAACAATTAAAAACATCTCCCCAAGCCTGTTGCTTAATAATTTGATTGATAATGCCAATACAATCATCACGATGAATAAGGTTTACATTGGCCTCTGAATTTTTAACTATTTTCCCGTTGCTAAAAAATTTCCCAGGGTTCCGACTGTATCCAATTAACCCCCCAAACCTAACAATGGTTGTTTTAAATCCCCTACTTTTTCTGAATAAACTTTCAATTTTAAACAAAGGATTTTGAATTGATTCCACCCCATCTTCTTCCGATATCACTCTATTTATATTGCCATAAACAGAGGTTGAACTCACAAATAAAACTTTGGTAATATCAGATTTTTCTATTTCACTTATTAGGGATTCAAAATAACCACTCTTTTTAACCGTAATATTACATATTAAAATATCTGCTTTCAGGAATATTGGGGTATTTTCTGATAATGATTTAATATCGATTAGAAATGGGTTAACCTTGATAGAAACTAATTCATCTAGCCGATTACTTGATGTTGTTGAAGCATTGATACCAAACCCTTTTTCTAACAATTCTTTTGCTAAAGGCAGACCAAGCCATCCGCTTCCTAATATGCTAATCGTTTTAATGTAATACCCTTATTTTGAAAGCGCGGCTATTTCCCTCAACTTAGGCGTTTTTAAATTCGCTTGCTCTGCGTTTTTTAACGCTCGTTTTAATCGAGGCAAAGCACTACGACCAAGACAATATCGGTGGGGACAGTCTTTAATACCTTCAACTATGCCATTAATTAATTTTTCATGAGATAGCTCTTTTCCAACTAAAAACTCTTGTATAAGAATGACTTCTTCTGCAATTTCTAGAGCTAACGTTTGGTGTTGATCCCATAAATTTTCAACCGTACAATTTTTTACTAATCCAGCAATATTGACTGTCAGTATATAAACAGCCTTTCTAACCAGTTCGTATAATAAATTTTGCTCATTTGTTAAAATGGGTGCAGGTACATCAACCGCTTGTAATGCTTTAGAAATAATGTCAGCATTTGGCCCAAAACTTGGTGACTGAAGAATATTTGTCAACTCTAACTCTTTTTTCTTTTCAAACCAGACAACTGTCACTGTTGGATTTTCTAGTTGATGGGCTTGCCAATCTCGTGGTAACAATTCATTTTGTACTAACCCCACTTTATCATTCCACTCGTCTGGCAATTGCTCAAGCAGCGCATTAAGTTCATTTTCTTGTA
Source organism: Methylococcales bacterium (assembly GCA_023145835.1). GTDB lineage: Bacteria > Pseudomonadota > Gammaproteobacteria > Methylococcales > Methylomonadaceae > QPIN01. The sequence goes on along the minus strand of JAGLDH010000008.1, from coordinate 324 downwards.
CGGTGACTAAAACTAATTTTGGTGATGGAATTTGCTGACATTCTTGAGCTAAACTCATATCTCGTAATATGGGGTAGACAGGGTATCCACAGCGTAGAAAGCCATGAGCAAAAACACCTGCCAACTCACCAATACCAATAATAACAATAGGTTCTTTCATAAGTTTGGTTTTGAATTCTAACTTTTAATGACACCTAAGAGTAATTACTTTATTTTCTCAGATAAATCATTCTATTTTTATTTGTAATTATACTAACATCATTATTTTTCTACGTATTTTAAAAAGTCATCTTTCTCAAGGAACCTCTGATTAAGTTGATTAGA
>JAGLDH010000079.1 GCA_023145835.1 Methylococcales bacterium | reverse complement strand
GTGAATTTTTTATGAGAAAGCTGTGACTGTGTAACAGAGCAATTAAGATTCTGATATATGTTTTATCGCAATCATTGAGGAGGAAGTCATGAATCATAAAATCATTGATCATAATCGTCGCCGAGCCATTAAGCTCGCCGCTTACACTACAATACCCCTATCTTTTTCAGGAGTTCCTGTTACGGTTATGGGTGCTGAAGATTCAACTTTGGCGTCGGAAAATGAGTCATTAATTGCCAATTCTCAGAATACTTCTAAAGAAGTTTACCGGGGGTACGTAATCGAGATTAATACTCCACAAGTATCTTCCAGCAGAGCTCTGCCGGAGAGAGAGGCGAATGCTACCGTTGGTGAAGTATTACTAGTAGATGGAAAATCCATTCCCTACCTAAAAAATACGCAAGGGTATCACATATATTATCAACCACCAGAAGATAGCTTAATAAAAGCTGCTCGTAGTTTTATTGAAACTCAGAGGGAGAAATAAAATGATTCGTAAAGATTTTACAGAGCTTACTGGAGAAGAAATTATTGATCTTGGCGCTGCATTGAATAATCTCTGGGATACAAATTTTATCCAAGAAAACTCTGCAATACATGATACTAACTTCAATAATGGCATCCATTGGGGACCTGATTTTTTACCCTGGCACAGAGATTTTCTTCGCAAACTTGAACTAGAGTTACAGAACTTTAATTCAAATATTAACTTACCCTATTGGGACTGGACAAAAAGTAACTCACGAAACCTTGAGATAGAACCTTGGCTATCTTTTTTTGGCGGACGTTCTAACTCTGGAGGATTGTTTGATCATTGGAACTACGACCGTAGCAATGATAACGGACCATTTCCTCTACCAACACAGAGTGAAATCATCACTGAACTAGAAGCAAATAGTTTTTTGAACTATCGAAAAATGGAAGGTCGTAACGACGGCATTCTAGGCAGTCATGTTCTTGGGCACACGTGGGCCGGTGGTGCAATGGCCACCGGACGATCACCGGCTGACCCAATTTTTTATTTCCATCACTGCAACATCGATAGGTTGTGGTCAATTTGGCAGTTAAACAATCCAGGTCTCGTTCAATATGAACATACGGGCTCGATTGATAGCGATAGAGTAGAGCAAGCCAGGGTGCCGATCGACTCAGCTATGATTGGCGGTACGACACCAAGATCAATGCTCGATCACTCACAATTAGGATATACTTATTCACAGGATACTGTTCTGGAACAAGCTTGGTTGGGAAAAAATAGTAGCACTCTGATAACGCACCAGGAAGGATCAGATCAATTTCCAGTAGTCCCGCAGCCTCAACCGGTTAGTTCAACCTCTCCCCATTATGTATTAACATGACATTATCAACGATCCTACTACTCTGCTAAGACGGATGAATCAGGAAAAAGGTAAGAGCTCTCTCCTTAAGGAGCCTCTGGTTAAGTTGGTACTGGGCCGGTACTGGGCTCCAACCATTCAAGAGTCACACAAAAGCACAATATATTGTATGTTCGTAGCTCACTTAAGCAGCATATGTAGTATGTCTGAAGGTTGGAGCCCAGTACCCATAAGCCAATGCATATTTTATATTAATTCCTTTAGCTAAATCCAACCCCTACTTGAGTAAAGACAGCAAGGGGATCTGACATATCTACATTTGTACTTTTTTTACATTTGTGTCTTTCTCTACGTCGTTAAAAGGGTATACAATCTTCCAGTCCTTCTTCATATCAATAACAGACCAACCACTTTTTTTAGCTTCGTCAAGTCCTTTATCTAATTTTCCTACAAGGCTATCTTTGTCATATTCCCACTCACGCTCTGAATCAGTATGGTGTAAATAGAGCATTAAACGTGCACCCTTTCCTGATGCGGTATACTGCATCATTTCTAAATCCCCATCAGAATTACCAACTGATATAACGGGTCGTCTACCGATAAACTTTTCTATAGCAATCGGCTTACCTTTGTGATCATCAATAAAATCAATCTCAGCTAGTTTAGCTACTCGTGCATTATCATTATTACTCTGTCTAAACTCCCCTTTAAGGCTACTGCCTATTATCTGATTCTTTGGGATACCATAGGTTTCCTCCCCCCAAGCCCTTATAAATTCAACACTTCCTCCTGAGACAATGAAAACCTTGTAATCATTTTCTTTAAGGTAGTTTATTAATTCCAACATCGGTTGAAAAATTAGCTGATTATAGGGACGTTTAAATTTAGGGTGGCTGGAGTTTTTCATCCAGTTTTTGACAAGCTGTTCAAACTTTTCTGAATTATTATTAGAATGAACTGATAGTACTATTTTTAGTAAATCATTACTTTGCAGTTTGGATAGGCTATCCAGATCATCTTCAATAGCTGCTTTATAGGGTTGTTTGTTTTTCCATTCAGGGTGTTCTGATGATAATTTTTTGATTTGATCAAGTGCAAAAAAGAACTGAAAATAAAAAGGCTGCTCCGACCATAGAGTACCGTCATTATCAAATGTAGCAATTCGATCTTTTATTTTTACATAGTCTTTATTCTTAGGATCTGTTGTTCTTGTCACAAACTCAATAATTTCAGATTTTACTTGAGTCTTATTCCATGATTTTAATGGTATTTGGGAAAAAACATTGCCACTAAAAACGCATCCAAATACAATAACAACACATGCTTTCTTATTAATTATCTTGTGTAGATGATTCATATTCTATAAACCTTTAATGGATGGAATCTTGGCATATCTATTAACCCAATCTGTTGACTGAAAGTATTATTTTAAGCCTGCCGAGTATCCAAATAAAATTAATTTACCAAAAAACATAAACTAAATAACCACCAGCTAAAGATGGTGGGTTCGTATAATGGACTAAAGTCCGGATACGGGTCGCAAGACCCGTTTACGCCTCAGTCTTAAAATTGTCATCACCTTTTGGCTCAAAATGGTGCTCTAAATAATTATTGATCATTTCTTCTGTTAATTC
>JAGLDH010000078.1 GCA_023145835.1 Methylococcales bacterium | reverse complement strand
GCTCCGTTTTCCTGATTTTCAGCGAATGAGTTTTTTCACTAATGATACAAACAAGCAGGGTTAATAAGTTAATATATCAATTTATATCGATCTGTATGCTTCAATAAATTAAACTATTGATTTTGAAAAGTCCCCGTCCTTTTCTTACCTACATTATTGGCCTTTAAAACCCTCATTATTTCATTTAAAAACATATCCTTTTTTAAAGAAATAATGAGGACATAAACTATATGACCATATATAAATCGTAGTTAACGACTAATAAAATAGATCTACCACTTTTTATTGAACAACAATTGTTGTTTCACAGGTTGTTGATGATCCATTACTTCCCATAGCTGTCATTTTATAAGTCGTAGTTTGGGTTGGAGAGAACCATTTAAAATCTGAAGGTACATTTATAGCTCCAATACCTTGATCAATAGAAGCTGAAGCAGAATTGTCTGACCACCACCATAAAGCAGTACCTTGACCTGCAGTAATAGTTTGAGGATCCGCACCTATGGAACAAACAGGTGTTGGAACTGTTGCAGAATCAACAATAACTCTTGTGTTACAACTAGTTGTTGAACCATCTGTACCGACTGCGTTCATTGTATAGGTTGTTGTTTCTGTAGGAGATAACCAAACATAATTTTGATTACTTCCAATATTAACCCCATTAATATGAGATGAAGCGACATTATCAGTCCACCACCATAATGCAGTTCCCTCACCTACCGTAATATTCTGTGGATCAACACCTACTTCACAAGCTGGCGGGTTTGTTGTAGGTGGATTTGTTGTTGCATTACTAGAAGACTCTAAACAAAGCGTTAATACTGATTCAAGAATGTTCCACGCTTCAGCATTACCTACTCCTGTAGTAGAAGCTCCTATCAATCCAAAACGAGGGTCATTAGGATCTGAAATACGATCCGTCATAATTTTCTGATCAATCAATGTAGTCGCAAAACTTTTATCATCTAGAAGTATGGCAAGTCTTGCTAATAGTGCATATATTCTAGCCTCTCCATTAAGTAAATTTTGATCATTAGGAACCAAACAACCATTAGGAACATTTGGACTTGTGCATTGTGCCACTTCAAGTCCTTTAAACGTAAAGTATTCTGGAATTCGGTTGTTAATAGAATAAAAGTTCTTAAAGAAAGCCAAACTATTTTTTGCTGCGGTTAAAGCTAAACTACGTTTTTGTTGATCCAACAACGATGGGTCAAGTTGAGAAGCTCTTGCTAAATGTAAAGCAATCCACAGTGTTTGAATTGTCTTTAGATGTTTACCCTGATTAGTATCACGATTTTCAAAGTCTCCCGTCCATGTATCATTTGCTTGATACCCATTATAAAAAAGCCCTGAAACAAATGGTATTTCAGACTCAAGGAGTAAATTAGTCGCTGACGAAAGTAAAGTCAGCCAACGAGGGTTCATTTTTGCAGCTTCACCTATTACATATAAATCATTATAATCTACTGGAATTGGGTCAGTCGTTAATTTTCCTATACCTGTAGCAATAGCTGGAGGAGTCAATAACGCATCTGTTGTACCATTCCAATCCCATGCATATCCTACTAACCCGTCAGGGTAGATAGGGAATTGAAGTGCTGTTTTATGATCTCTATCTGTTACTGTCGTCCAATAAAGACCTGTCAATAATTTTTCTGCTAATTGTTTTGCCCCGGGTATAGTCGCTGTAAAAGAGCTTTCAATGATTCCTCTAATCACCCTAAAGTCATCTAAGGGTGCATTAGAGTTGTTCCAACCGTCATCTAGTGAAACTAAAGGTTTATATCTGTCACGATCAATAGCCCAATTGACAAGGTTATAGACTGGGTCAACCATTACTTCGTTAACATATTGGTAAGATTGTTGATATGCCGTTGTATCCCCCATACAAGCTGATGCTCTTAACATTAACCCCATATGCTCAGCGGTAACATGATGACCATGCGCATATATTTCTGTTAAACCGCTATTATTAATCAGGTTGGTATAAATACCATAGGATAATGGAGGCGTCTGATTTGAATGTCTCATTGAATTTTTAATGAAATTCAAACCACTTTCAGCAGCAACTTTTCTCTCATTGTTTAACCAATTTAATGCTGGGCGCTCTGCTGCTGGAGTTGCAGCTTGCGGTGATAATTTAAGCTCAATCAAAGAAAACTGATCAACAGTTAAATCAATTTTATAGACTTGTTCTGCAGAACGAGTGACTGGCAACACACCTGCTTGACCGTTATTATTAGGGGTTGCTACTGAAGCACTGTCTACTTTAAAGCCATCAGGTGCCCGATAAAAAATTGATATTTGTTGAGGTGAAGAAACAATAGGTTGTTTAAGACCCGAATAATTAAGGACATATAAAAAATGTTTGCTATCTGATTGTTTCCCTATTTCAATATGAATACCATCAATTGTATTCACAACCAACTCTTCTCTAACATGAATTTTAATTAATTGCTCAGCAGTACTATAGACTTCATTGGCTTTGTTGATATTACCTACTGAAGCAAAGGCATCTGATCCACGAACACTTGGGTTGTAAATAGCAACACCTTTACCTAAGGTGTTTGTCCGCTCAATAGAACTTGTTCCCGCAGGGAAATTAAATAAGTCTTTAAGAATGCTATTTGGCCTAGCATTGCCCATTTCGTCTAGCGTTCCAGGTAATTCACCTGTTGCGAAAACAGTTCCACCATTATTAACAAATGACTTAATCAAATTTGCAGTAGAATCGGACATTGCAGCAACGCTTGGTAGCCATAAGAATTCTATTCCGGCCAGTTGTTCTGCAGGGTTTCCTGGATCGTTAATGATTTTAAATGGAATATGTGATTTAATCAGCGTATGCGCAGCTCCTCTATACCCTCCAAGATGAGGTTTAGGTACTAAACTATCCGCAGGTTCAGTCGCCCACCAATGAGGATCATTTGTAGGTGGAGTCGTTGTTGTATACATTCCATATTGCCCACCTACTTTGAAATCTAAAAAATCACGTGTATGTGAACTATACCAAATACCAACTTTAGCACTCCTTGGTGTATTTAATAGTGCTTGTTGATGATCACGAACAAAACCAAACCATTTAGAACGAAAATGAGTGTCAATAGTTTTTGTCATATCCGGGGTTTTTGATTCAAAAGGTGACACACCTACCGTTAATGCAGCCCCCATTGTTAACCCTGCATCTAAAGGCTGAAAACCATAAGTAAATGCCCAGCTAGGATTTTCCCTATCGACACCTCGAGCCCATTTATACATCGTAATTTTATTGCTAAATTCTTCAACAGAAGACCAACTCATCGCTTGAGTATTTGAAACACTATCAATTTCCCAAACATGAAGAAAGTTATCAGTACTTAGACGATAATTACCATCTAGCCCAGCTTCAGTTGCATCCATATAATCAGCGGGAAAATTCTCAACAAGAACTATAAAGTTAGGGTTAACTTGGTGAGCCGCAATACGCACATCTTCTATAAAACTAGCTAAATTTTCATGCCGCCAGCGAATCCAAGTTCTAAACCTAGGAGTATCCTCAACAACTGTAGGTGTGATATACCCATTTCCGTTATTAAAACCCTTTGCTTTAGACCATGCTAAAAATGCAGTTTTAGCAGCAGGCTCTGCTCCAGACCATAGGGAACCAGTTCCTAAATAAATAGGTACATCCATCCAGATACCATCAAGTCCTGTTGCAGCCAATCGTTTTACACGATCAATAAAATATTGTTTATACCCCGTATTTGGAGAAAGCCAGGCACTTTCAGCTTTTGGCTCAACCCAAACCTCTTGAGACCCGTAAAAAACATTTGGACTACCATTAATCCCCTTTTGAATCCAACCAGGATGATCTTTAAACATGGTATTTGGTACCGTCTCACCATTTGGGGTAATAACCTCTAATGCTGGAAAATAAACAACTGACCGTAAGTTTTTATTTTTAGCTGCTGTTACGACTCGATTTAAAAAAGTAATTTGATTTTGAAATTGTGCATCATTTAAATAACGACTCAATCCAGAGTCCACTTCAAGAACAGATACATTTTCAGTTACACGGGTATTAATCAAGCTGTTAATTTCTTGATCAGTCATTTCAATCCACGCATCAAACCCGCCAGTTCTAGCTAGTCTTGCCCAATCTGGAATATTTGAAGTTGCAGCAGGTGATAAAGAAGGAAATAGACATAAAAATGTCAAAAAAACTATTGGTAAGCCAATTTTATTTTTCATGATAGCGATGTGTATTAAAAAGTTATAAAAATAAAAATCTTAATCTCGTTACTCATTGTTGCTAGTTCATTATTATAATACTCTACTTAACTTGAAGAATATTTAAGTTTTTATATAGCAATATTCTTAAACACTTAATTCAATAAAAAGACTGTTTTATTGAAATTCCCTTTTATATATTCAATACCTTGTTCCAATTAACAATATCATATGAATTTTTCTTCGAGTATGAACTATTACCTTTACACTAAAATTACTCTGTATTTCAATTGCTTGAATATTATTACTAGCACTATATAAAATAATTCTAGGTAATTTATAGTAGACAATCAAATTTTTAATCGTCAAATAGGATTCTACTTAAAGAGTGTAATGAATCGTGAAAAACCACCTTTATACGTACGTATGACTGTATTCCAGAGGTAGGCCAATTCTGTTGAGCCATAGCTATTAAGGAAGCTCTAATCAAGTCCACTTGTCTTTAGCTTGCTAAAACTGTCTATATTTTCCGCGAAGAGTTTCAATCGTAACTGGATTTTACAATAAGGCTCGGTGCTCATGGAGTTTACATCATAACCCAGGCCAATTCGTTCAATCTAAACAAGTGCAACAACTTCTTTACAAATACACGTAGAACTAAGCAACTATAATAAAAATGGTACTTTAATATCGGTATGTAATAATGGCACGGATTTGATCTGCATCCTCAGAAGAGTTTTTATCATCCACGACTGCATACATTAATTCAGCAGTCAGTTTATCGTTCCAGTTATAATTGAGATAATAGTTAATCTCTTCAGTGTGGTATTCATTTTTATCTAAAGCTCTATACTCCGCCATAGCAACCCCCAAGCTAAGTTGCTTATTAAATGCATATTCCAGACTAAATAAAATACCTTGTGAATCTGTTCCTACGACAGCATCTAAAGTTTGATCTTCTAAAGAGGTAAAGAAAGCCCCTCCACCCACGCTAGCAACAGCCCCTGTATCACCAAAGTTTTTATTGTAAGCGGCAGTTAAGGTAAGATCGTAACCTGAAATTGAAGTCATTACCCCAAGAGTATGCGCTCTAATTTCACCTAGCTTAGAAGTACCAATATTATTTCCCCAATCATATTGTAGAGCTACGTTATACTCTATTTCTGGTGTTATAAAATTGCTATACATCAATTCAGCATACAAAATAGTTAAATGATCTGGAATTAAATAAAACCAGGTGTTGCCACTGATGTGTTTTGCTTCATACGTTAACCAACTAATCCACGCATTCCCTTCACTGCCGCCAAATGCTTCACCAATAGGAATAAAATGGGATAGGTTTCCACCATTTTCCCAACCTGATGCTTCACGAACAAATCCAGCACCAAAATAAAGCTCATCGTTAAAATGGTAATCAACTAAATAAGCTTCAAATAAATTAGCTACCATACGTAAATCATCATTATCTAAATGAGGAGAATCCAGGTTTTGTCGCCCTAAATGTGCTTCAAATTTACCATAAGATAATGTTAAAACCGCCTCACCTAACATCAAATAACTGTCTTTTTTTCGATTAAAAAATTCATCATGAATATTATTATCATGACCATTTAATCCGGTGTCTAATACGCCAAATAACCCTAAATGCGCTTTAATGTGGGCGTTTAATTGATAACCACAACCTAGCTCTCCAGCAATAGCACTCGCAGAAGAAGTATCTACTGAACGTAGGTTAGTTTGTATAAAACCTGTACGAAGATAACCACTACAGCCATAATAATCTTCTTCATGCTCTATCGCTTGATAAGGCTTTATATCACCCGGAAGTTTGTAATTGAAAACTTTTTCCTGTTGACCATCACCGTGAAGATGAGCATAAGCAGGACTTACTGCTAGAATTAGCAACAATAAATAAATAAACATAACAATAAAGTTCTATGCGCCGCCCGCGCAGAATAAAAAAGGCAGAAGTAGGAATGTGAACAAACACTGATCAGAGTTTGCTTCGTAAGCAGCCCGCCGCTGTGCAAATTAGCTTTAAGGCTGGTTCCGGGCTTATAAGTAGCGTGAGCCTAAAAGAGTTGGAATTGAATTACCTCATTCCAAAGTTATCACTCCCATATTTAACAATACAGTGATTTAATAACTTATCTTTTCTTATTTACCGTTGCGGGGGCAGCGTTGGCATTGCAAGTTAACACTTACGCACCAACTTCCCATTTAAGAAATTGCTGTTAATAAACAATTACACCAGAAAGCAATCGACTATTGTACTGTAGATTAAAAGCTATTGTAAATACTAACCTTCACAACTACTTATCAATCACTTAATTTAAATTAAGGTTTTTTATAATATACAAGGTATTGGTATCAATTTTAGTTTTTTCAGCATTAATATATTTCTTTCCCCAGTTACCACCAATATACGTAGAAGAAAAATCATCATCATTTAAAATACCAATAGTATGAGCATCAATAACCCATAGACCTTCCATCTTGTCATGTGGATAACCGACTTCTTTGACCATATCAACTAGTAACTCTTTTTGAACAGGCTTTATCCCTTTTCCTTCTAAATCGCTCCAGCTTTTGTTAAAAACATATTCTTCTAAAGATTTACCTTCAATAGTTAATCCGAGTGTTTCATGTTGAGAAAACCCATTTGTAAGAGGGAATTCCTCTAGATTTGTAGCAGTCTTTAAATCAATTTTGTAAATTAACTTTAATGCTTTTTTAGAAGGTTCTTTATCTGCACTTCCATTTAAAAACTTAGCATCACGCTCTACCACTAAAAACTTAGTTGCACTTAATGCTTCAATTTCACAATTAGACTTCTGTTTTTTATCTTGTTTATACAAATATTGACCAATGCTCCCAGTCTCAAGGTTAATGGTGACAATACGTGTTAACTTAGAGTCGTCCACCTTTTTACTCGGGTTTCTCAAGGTAGATTGCATAATTCCAACCAAAGTTTTTTGGTCTGGAGTTATTGTTAATCCTTCCATGCCATGGTTTTTATCACGACTTGATAGTTCAAAAGGTAAATTTAAACTTGCTCGCTGATCATGTTTAAATGGATTGATACGTGCTATTTCCCTTCCATTAGCATCAAAATGAACAATATGAGGGCCATACTCATCACTCACCCAAAAAGTCCCATCTTTTAAAGCAACTAACCCTTCCCCATCTAATCCAAAATCATCTACTTTGATTTGACCAGATTGATCTCTAAGTACATTACCATTAATATCATAAGGAGTTTCTCCCGTCCCCCCTAATTCACTGGAATTAGGTAATCCCGTGATGGCATTTCCTTGAGGGTCTTTCAAAATTATATCTTTAACCCATGAAACTTTACCATCCGGGTTTATCTGGAATAAACCTATTTGTGGAGAAAAACCAGGAAAAGGAAAAATCTTACCTTTTCCTTCATTTCCTTTAAAAGAAGCTTTCGGACCACGATCTGTTAAAGCATAAAATTGATTTTTATTGCTAGGGTGAGCTGTAGCGGCTGACCCATATCCACCATTCTTCATGTCAAAATTTATCACGTCCTGATGCATGACTCTAGAGGGTAACTCGGCACCTATCTTTGCTACTTTATCTGCATAACTAACCGCTAAATTAACTTGATTGGTTGCTTCTGGAACAGAAAAAACTTTAACCGGATTTAATCCCCCCCCTGTAGAAAAAGATGCACCTGCAACATAGACATCATTTTTATAGACACCGACATAATTATTACTACTTTGATAATATCGATATATCCATCCTGCTTCATGAAGAATTGTTTTTGAATTAATAGGAAAAACTGAGTCATGATTAGGAAAATAATTATAATAATTTTGTTCTGCCCAATTAAAAATAGTATTAGAAGCACTAATGGCTTGCTCATTAGCTGATGGGCTTTGAGCATTAGCTGCTGTCATTGTATTAAAACAAAATAAAACACCAACGATAATAGAATGATTTTTTTTCACTTAAGAATCCTGCTATTTAGTAATAAGAACTGCGAACAAATGCTCGCTCTAGAATTTATAAATACTGGAAATTAGGCTGCCGATCAAATGGCATAAACCCATTTCCATTATCATATTGAGAAACGAAGATACTATTAACATATTTCGAAAACCCAACTTGTTTTAAATCAAATAAACTAATTAAATTCAGCATCCAATAAGGAACTTCACCCACATTACACTTTAGCTCTAAGACAACACTTCCTTCACTATGCGTATCATTGGAATAAATGGTTTCATTATCATAATTAGTCATATCATGAGTGGAACATACATTATATTCATGCTCATCACGGTATTGCATATTAACATCCATTGTCACTCGCGCATAACTGTCAACAGTTGAAAAAAAAGCTCTTCTTTCATACGCAGTCAGTATTTTAGGTTCAATTGCGTAACTAATCGCTAACCTTAAAAATAATTCTTTATTTGCTTTTTCTGAACTTAGATCCGTTTCACAAGGTCTGAAACTAGGATCTGTTAAAATAAATGGCCATTGTTCCATATTGGCTGTTGCCCTATATTTTTTAACTACCCCAGAAACTCCAGTTCTGTTTTTAATTTCTAAATAATAAGGCGCTTTTTCTCCGTCACCATATGCTCGAACACGCATATTAAACCTAACTGCTTTACCTTCTATTCTTTGTCTAATAAATTCAAAGTTTGGCGTATCAAAATAAAGATTACTTATTTTATAAAAAAAATTATTGTCTGGTGCAATTTCTGAATAGTGATCAAGTGAACAATAAATGCTAAGGAAATCTGAAATAGGTTCTACATATTCCCAAGGTATTAGGTATTTAAGTTCATACCGCTCTAATACAGGAGGTAAAGAATTAATTATTGACATTTTAATAAACTTGACTAGATAGCTCGGGCGTACCTACCTGAATCCAGTTGCGCAAAGGATACTGTGTTATTTTACCTGATAAAGTCATATGTCTAACATATAAAGCAAGTGCTTTCTGGTTAACAACTACTTTTTTTTGCTTATACTCGACAAGTTTCTTATGTAAAGCAATTATTAAAAGAGGTTTAGTCTTTACATACTCTTTCCACAAATATTTTTGCACACGTTTAATTTGATTATTTTGTAAATCAAACTCTTCCGAAAGCCATGTTATTTCATTACTAATTTCACTTAAAGATTGTTTGATTTTTGATAGGTCTGCATTTAACTCCAACTTTGTTTCATGAAGTTTGTATTGATTTTCCGTATCTCTAAAACTTGTTCCTAATGGAATATTAACACCTATTTCAAAAGACATTTCATCTTGTTTTTGATCACCATATTCAAATTTCAACATATTCACACCCAGCTGTTGTTTTGTTTTTATTAACTTACTCTGTGATTGAGATAATTGTAATTGTAATTCTATATTAGAAACTTCTGGCGATAATTGACCTTCTTCTTTACTTGTTAAAATAGTCGCTTTTATTTCAGGTAAACTGACAACCTGAAAAATATCTGAATTAACTTTTAAACTTTTCATATTATCCAAAGGCAAGCCAAGTTGAATTTGAATCATATTAAAACGAGTCTGGTTTATTTTTATTTTATCTTGTACTTGCTTTAACGTATCTTCTATATCCAACAGTTTTTTAGGGTTAAATTTAACACTTCTTACTTGGCTTTTAATAATTTTTTTTTCTTGGTTTAAAACATCTAATAATTTAAGTAAATATTTATTTGTATTTTGTTTATCAAAATAATCTAGCAATCTTAAATATCTATTTTGTAACGCATAGCCAAGTATTTTCTGGCTATTATTATCAAACTGTTTTTTGCGAAGCCTGATAATATTTTCTTCTACATTTTTTTGTCCCCAAGCTTTGGGTTTTACCCTCACTTCATAAGATAAGTAATTTTTTTTAATATCGACATTATCTGTTGGCGTTGTAGTATTAATCCTAAACTGTGCCTCTTCAAACCATGCCCCCACTAAGTTCATCTCAGACGGAGTGCTATTACCGAATTCAATATCGTAGACATCTTTTTTAGCCGCCAATAAATAGTTATTAAAAGAATTGAGGGCATAGGCACTAAATGAATTGCCTACTAATAACAATAGTACGAATAGTTTACTTTTCATCTACTACTAACTGGAATTGAATATTGAAACGAACTAAATTTTGATTTCTTTTTACCACCTTCATCAAATACCACCATAAACATTGATTTTTCGGGTCGATAACTAATTCCCTCTGCTTTTAATCCAGAAAAGTGTCTAATTGCTTTTAATGTTTTATTTGCCAAGTGGTAGCGCCATAACACGCTCTTTTTTGTTGTTGAACGGGAGCTACTCAATAAAAACAACTGATCATCAATCATAAGCATATCAGAAAGCTGCATTGGCTTACCTGTTTCAGGGTCAAGTAAAGCAAAGGCTTGCCAATTTTCAGCTTGTGGAATGCCCCCCTTAAACAAAGATTCAACATCCTTTATCTTTATCAGTAGAGTTTCTTTTCCATCTTTAAAAGGTGTTTTAAAACCAAGGTATAAGCTATTATTTTCAATAAAATGAGCTTCGATGTCAATACTATGGTTATCAATTGCTTGGTTTAAAAACGATGCTAATTGTACATTAGTCTTTTCAGCATCTTTTATCGCCACAAGAATCTTATATAAATCAATTTCCTGATGTTCAGTCACTTGATGCTGTTGATACTTAAAACGAATCAATTTTCTTCGTTTAGCTTTTAATTTATCCTTTTTATTATGAGAAAGGGAGCTTAAAATATAAAAATAATCTTTATCAAAACTAATACTCTCTAGGTCATCTATACCATTTTCATCTAAGCCGTTTATGTCCAACCTTTGTGAAATTACACCCTCTTCATCCATAATATAAACTCCAGCTCGCCCTTTTTTTTCCTCATCATTAAGGAGTATGTAATGTGAGGATTTTGGATTCCATAAAACACCAGAAGCTTCAATTTTATTTGCTTTAATTTTTGAATTTGTAGATTTTATAGTTCCTGTAAATTGATCTTCAATAATTTTTTCATCTAATGCTTCAGCATCAGATACCAGCTGTAAAACTTGATCCCCTAGTTTAGGGTTTTCTAACAAGACTTGAACTTTTTCTCCAAACAATAATGGATTTTCTAGATTATTTAGTCGAACGACGACTTCTCTTCCCCAAGCAGGAACTAAAGCATTCTTTTTAAGCCTTTCAGGATATTCGACAATCCTATTACCCAAACTTTCAACAACACCTTCCATAGGGTTTTCGCTTTTATTCAGTGCAATCGATTTAACCCAAACAGTATGCCCTACCTTTACATCATTAAGAATATTTTCATTAATATATCCTTTAATATACCGAGGGATTCGACTATGAACACTCATAATTGGCTGAAATGGAGAGACTAATTCGCCTGTTTTAAAATTTACACTACCAATCCGCCCATCAAACTGTGCTTTAACCTTTAAACCAGTAGTTTGACGTTGTAATTCAATTTTACGCGAGAATAACTCATTAATCTGCGCATCAATAGGTCTATTTGTTGAGTTTAATTGTTTAAATAAACCATCTATTTCAGCTTGAATAGCTTGAACTGAAAAATGCCGTTTTCTTTTTAAATCATCTAACTCAGTATTGACAATTTTCGAATCTTTTACAGAGTTTTCTCCAGAAATACTATTTAACATATTAGTATTCATTTTATACCTGAGTTCAAGAACATGAATCTGATAATCCATATCTGCTATCACCGCTTGCTTCCTTGCTTTTAAATTAGCAAGTTGACTTTTCATAGAATTCTCAGCTTCTTTTTTTTGCAGCTGATATTGCCTAATTTCTTGATTAGTACTAGATAATTCAGAATCTAATTCATATCTTTTAACTTCAAGGATTTCTTCACCCTGTTTTACGACTTTACCTTCAACTACAAAAGACTGAACAACCTCAACAGGGTATTGAAAATTAATTATTTGTTCACGTTCTCCCGCTATGCCAAAAAAATGCACGGATTTGTCCGAAAATGAACTTGAGAGGATAAAAATACCGATTAAAGCTATCACCCAGAAGATAGGTAGCAACAATTTTTGCATAATATTTCTTATATATCGACAGTTGATTCTTGCATCATCAAACTTAGACCTTGTAAGTCTTCAATTGCTTTAAGGTGAGACATAAAATCTTCATATGACTTATCTTTACGTAATTTAATATGATATGCATAGTCCAATCGCTGTCCTTGAGCTATTTCACGAATTGTTACTAATGCAAAAGCTTTACAGTATATACTTAGCAATTGTTCCAATTTTTTTTGTCCTTTACTGTTAAAACCAAGATTAAATCTAACCATTCCATCGAAATAACTGTTAGGTCCAAGTGGAGAATAATAAAGAATAATAGCTGCAATAGAAAACCCAAGCGTTCCTACTATTGCAACTGGAAAAGCATAGGCTCCACAAGAAATACCTGCGGCAAGAGAGGCAAATAAAAACAAAGTATCCCGAGGGTCTTTAAAATTAGTTCTAAAACGAATAATAGACATTGCAGCCATAATCCCTATTCCACGCGATAAACTATCACCAACAGATTGAATAACTACAGTAGAAATAATAGATATCAACACAATAGATTGCACATAATTACGTGAATAAGATAACCCCCGAAAGGTTTTTTGGTAAACAAATGCAAGAATTGTAGACAGTACAAAAGCTAACAAAATTGTAAAAATCAAAGTAAAAATACTATTGTTTTCTGTTGCTGTTTGAACCGTAATAGAATTAAACATAAACCCTCTTAGTTATCACCTTAAAACCCCCAATTATCCTCAAAATTTTTAACCCACTATTTCTAAAATTAATAATATAAAAACCAGGTAACCCCTCACCCAATTTTCAAAAAGAATGAGAACCAATTCAAATAATAGCCCAAAATAGCTGTA
Organism: Methylococcales bacterium; assembly: GCA_023145835.1. GTDB lineage: Bacteria > Pseudomonadota > Gammaproteobacteria > Methylococcales > Methylomonadaceae > QPIN01. The sequence goes on along the minus strand of JAGLDH010000078.1, from coordinate 1,694 downwards.
CCGCCCTCCTTCTTTATGATCAAATAATAATAACTATATTTTAATAATGAATATCCAAAAATATTCTGACCGTTAGAAAGCATTATGCTGCCTTAATATTTTATACCCTACTTACATAGGAGTAGAGATATAACAGAAATATTATTAGTTTTTTAGATAGTGGAAAGCTTATCTTATCTTCTTGGCTATACTTGTAAATCACTTAGGGCATATAGTGCTTCCCCTTGAGTTCACAATAAACCTAGAGTTTATTAATGTATAAACTATTACACTTTTTTAGTCTATATATTAATATTAACTGACAATTGCTGAATAATGTGTGAAATAGTACCAAAGGGATCGAGGGGTTAATTTTTGAAAAGCAACTAGGTCAAAATCCTAGATTAATATATTGCTAGAAAACCAAAACTTATAAGCGTAGAATTTTTCTTCACAAAAGGAGCAAAAATGAATACTTATTCAAGCTGTAGAATAACAACCTCATTTCTTTTTAATAAAGGAATAAGTAATCTATTACGTTTAGTGTCAAGCCCAAGGTCAGCAGGCGCATCTAAATTATCTGCTAAAACACTATACGTCTGATCTCTATTCAATGCGTAAATAGCTGAGCCACCCCAGCTAGATATTAAAAAACGGCCATCCTCAAGTTTAACTAGGCCATCTAAATCATTATTCGGTGGAGTTGGTAAAACAGTTTGTTTACCAAAATAATCTATATTGAGTATATTGCCAGAATTAAATGTTACAACGACAAGTCTGCCACGGTCAGCTGATATTCCATTCGGCCCCCCCATGTTTTTATCTTTTACAACAGTTTCATACTTACCATTAACCCATACTTTATAAATGGCATCAGTACCCGATGATTTTGGACCAACACTAAAACCACTATCCGTCACATAAACATAATCACCAGATTCACCGGGAGTTATACCATTCAAAAAAGTACTTCCAGGAATTGTTATGGATTTCTTTTGCCGGCCATCAGGTAGGCTAAACACGTGTATTTGATCAATATCGGTCACAAATAAATTCTTACCAATAATGGCAGCTCCTTTCGGTGCATTTAAAGTAATACCTTCTTTTTCACCATCAATCCATTTAAGATCAATAACTCGACCATCAGGGCTAAGTTTGGAAATAAAACCATTACCATCAACAGCTAAGGAAGCTCCATTAATATTCGTTACTAGATAAACATCATCAACAGCGTAGTATTCTACTGACTCTGGGGTGGAAAAACCAACATCAGCGACTATTATTCTCTTAGGAGATTTTTTTGCTAATACTATTCCTGAGAAAACCAAAGCTAGCAATAATACACTTATAACTCTTTCTAACATGCGTATTTTTTCCATGAAGAACACCATCAATTAAGTTTTAAGTACAGTTTCAGTCCAATTTGAATAGATTCTATACTTCTCGCAGTCACAAATATTACAGCAATTTATTTTTTTATTGATCAACTTTTTTAACAGTATCTACTTTAGCTTTCTATGCATCTACTCTAGCATCTTGCTAGCAACAAAACTCAAAAAAACAATTCTGTGATTCAGTGAAGTATACTCCTAAAAAGAATCAATATACCAAGAATAAGTTATTATATTTAAGAAAGTACGTAAAAAACTTGGGTAAAATGGTATAGCACTTTTCTTCCCATTTAATACTTAAGGAACCTCTGGTCAAGTCCAATT
>JAGLDH010000077.1 GCA_023145835.1 Methylococcales bacterium | reverse complement strand
CATCTGCAGGTACATATACTGCTTGGATAGAGGTAATTGAACCTGTTTTAGTTGAAGTAATACGCTCTTGTAATACACCCATTTCTTCAGCAAGTGTTGGCTGATAACCTACTGCTGATGGCATACGACCTAATAGCGCAGATACTTCAGTACCTGCTAATGTATAACGATAGATATTATCTACAAAGAATAGTACATCGCGGCCTTCTTCACGGAAGAATTCCGCCATTGTCAAACCAGTCAAGGCAACACGCAATCTATTTCCAGGTGGCTCATTCATTTGACCGTATACCAATGATACTTTATCGATTACGTTTGAATCTGTCATTTCGTGGTAGAAATCGTTACCTTCACGAGTACGCTCACCCACACCAGCAAATACAGAAAAACCACTATGCTCTATCGCAATATTACGAATCAGCTCCATCATGTTTACTGTTTTACCAACACCAGCACCACCAAATAGACCGACTTTACCACCTTTAGCAAATGGGCAAACTAAGTCAATAACTTTAATACCTGTTTCTAACAACTCGTTAGCGGGTGCTTGTTCATCATAAGAAGGTGCATCACGATGAATCACCCACTTTTCATCTTCTCCTATTGGTCCTTTTTCATCAATAGGGTTACCTAGAACGTCCATAATACGCCCCAAAGTTTTTTGACCGACAGGTACTTTAATTGAATCGCCAGAATTACTAACTTCTAACCCACGACTTACACCATCAGTTGTACCCATCGCAATAGTACGAACAACACCATCACCTAATTGTTGTTGAACTTCTAAGACTAAGTCTTTACTTTCAACATTTAACGCATCATATACTTTCGGCAAATCTTCGCGTGAAAATTCCACATCAACGACCGCTCCAATAATCTGAACGATTTTACCCTTACTCATTCTTCGTCCTCTCTAAATCCTAAATTTGCATGGCTGCCCATATTCTTTAAGTACATGCAGACTAATAAAGTCCACACTACGGATAGCATTTCAATGTGTAGAGCGGATTTCAGCCCGCTTCGAAAACAGTTTTATATACAGATTAAACAGCAGAAGCTCCTGCAACAATTTCTGAAATTTCTTGTGTAATCGCTGCTTGTCTAGCTTTGTTATAAACAAGCTGAAGTTCATCAATAATATTACCTGCATTATCTGATGCACTTTTCATAGCAACCATTCTGGCTGATTGCTCACAGGCATTATTCTCTACCAAACCTTGATAAACAATTGATTCTATATATCGAGTTAATAATCTATCCAATACTTCTTTTGCATCAGGTTCATATAAATAATCCCAAAGCTTATTACCAAAGTAATCTTCAGATCCATCTTCTAACTCTACTGAAGTAACTGGTAACAGTTTTTCAATAAGAGGTTTTTGAGTCATGGTATTAACAAATTCATTGCTAGCAACATATAATTCATCAATTGTCCCATCAGCAAAAGCATCTAGCATTATTTTAATAATACCGACAATATCGTTAAGATGTGGTGTATCTCCTAGCTTACTAACTTGCCCAACTAGATTTGCGTTAATACCAGAAAAAAAACCACTTCCTTTTGAACCAATAGTACAAATATTTACTTCAATTTTATTTCTTTCCCATTCTGCTAAATCTTTCAGTACAGATCTAAATAAATTTGAATTCAAACCACCGCATAACCCTCTATCAGAGGTTACAACAATGACTCCTATTCGCTTCACTTCACGACTAAGTAAAAAAGGGTGCTTATACTCAGGGTTAGCATGAGTCAGATGTCTAATAATTTGACTTATCTTTTTTGAATAAGGGCGTGTTGCCTGCATTCTTTCTTTTGTTTTACGCATTTTACTTGCAGCAACCATCTCCATTGCTCGAGTAATTTTCTGGGTATTTTTAATACTCCCAATCTGTGTGCGTATTTCTTTACCAACAGCCATAGAAGCTCCTTACCAACTACTTGTTTTAATAAATGCTTCTATTCCTTTTTGAATACCGTTCTTGATTTCATCACTATAATCCCCTGTTTTATTGATTTTTTTCATTAAATCAGCATATTCAGATTTCATATAGGCTTGAAGCGCAGTTTCAAAATCACGCACCTTAGAAACTTCTAAATTATCAAGGAAACCTTCATTTGCTGCGTGTAATGAAACACCCATTTCAGCAACTGACATTGGAGAGTATTGATCCTGCTTCATCAATTCTGTTACACGTTGTCCACGCTCAATTTGTTTTCGAGTACTTTCATCCAAATCAGAAGCGAATTGGGCAAATGCAGCTAATTCACGATATTGAGCTAAATCAAGACGGATACCGCCACCTAATTTCTTAATAATCTTTGTTTGAGCGGCACCACCTACACGTGATACTGATAAACCTGCATTAACAGCAGGACGAATTCCTGAGTTAAATAGATCAGATTCTAAAAAGATTTGTCCGTCTGTAATCGAAATAACGTTTGTCGGTACAAAAGCAGATACGTCACCACCTTGGGTTTCAATAATGGGTAATGCAGTTAAAGAACCTGTTTTACCTTTTACTTTACCTTTAGTTAATTTTTCTACCTCTTCAGCGTTAATGCGTGAAGCTCTTTCTAATAAACGAGAATGGATGTAGAAAACATCACCTGGATATGCTTCACGACCTGGTGGTCTACGAAGTAACAATGACATTTGGCGATAAGCCCAAGCCTGCTTAGTTAAATCATCATAAATAATCAGGGCATCCTCACCCTTATCTCTAAAGAATTCACCCATTGAACATCCTGTATACGGAGCAATGAACTGAAGTGCAGCTGATTCAGAAGCAGATGCAGATACGATAATTGTATGGCTTAAGGCATCATGCTCTTCTAATTTACGAACAACATTGGCAATTGAAGATCTTTTTTGACCGATGGCTACATAGATACATTTAATACCAGTTCCTTTTTGATTGATAATCGCATCAACCGCAATTGCTGTTTTACCAGTTTGTCTATCACCAATAATTAATTCTCTCTGCCCTCGACCAACAGGAATCATAGCATCGATTGACTTCAAGCCTAATTGCACAGGTTGGTCAACTGATTTCCTGGCGATTACACCCGGAGCAATTTTTTCTACTGGCGATGCTTGTTTTGTTCCAAGATCACCTTTAGCATCAATAGGATTACCTAAGCCATCAACAACGCGACCTAATAACTCGTCACCAACAGGTACTTCTAAAATTTTCCCTGTACATTTAACAGTATCGCCTTCACTAATATGTTGGTATGCACCTAACATGACCACACCGACAGAATCTCGTTCTAAGTTAAGAGCCATACCATACGTGCTTTCTGGAAATTCTAGCATTTCACCTTGCATTGCTTCAGAAAGTCCGTGTACTCTTACGATACCGTCAGCGACACTAACTACGGTACCTTCTGTATGAGCTTCGACATTTACGTCGAAATTCTCGATCTTCTTTTTAATCAGATCACTAATTTCAGATGGATTTAATTGCATATTTTTTTTCACCCTATATCTAGAGTTTTTTAGCTAATTGTTGAAGCTGACCTTTAATGGACCCGTCAATCACTTTATCTCCTGCTTTAGCAAGAAATCCACCAATCAATGATTTATCGATAGAGGTTGTAATATGAACTTTTTTGTCCAATTTTTTTTCCAGCATAGTAGCGAACTTTTTCTGCTCTTCTTTAGTTAGAGCAAATGCACTTATGACATCAACCTCGACATAACCTTCGTGCTCTGCTTTAAAAGATTCATAAAGTTCGGAAATTTGAGGAGCTAGCATTAATCTGTCATTTTCAATTAATATCTTTAGGAAATTAGTTCCTTCTTTATCTAATTGTTCCTGACAAATATCTAAAAGTATTTGAGTCATTTGTTCTTGACCCACTTTAGGATTAGCTATTATTGCAGTCATTTCCTCATCCTGCATGACTACAGATAGAAAAGCTAATGTATTAGACCATTCAAATGCAGATTTACTTTCTAATGCTCTTTTAAAAACAGCTTCTGCATAGGGTCTAGCCAGTGTTGATAATTCACTCATTATACTTACCTTAACTGGTCAGAGACTTTACTGATAATATCTTTATGTTTTGCTTTATCAACTTCTTCTTGCAAAATTTGCCCAGCAGCTTTCAATGCTAGTGAAGAAACTTCCTTACGCAAACTTTCTTTAGCTTGTTGCATTTCCTGCTTTATTTGAGCTTTTGCAGATTCAATCATTTTTTCACCTTCCAATTTGGCGGTTTCTTTTGATTCTTCAATAGCATCATTCGCACGCTTTTGTGCAAGTGTAATAATATTTGCAGATTCTACTTTTGCTTCTTTAAGATATTTGGCAGCTTTTTTCTCTGCCAATTTAATATCTTCCTGCCCTTTTTCTGCGGCAGCAAGACCCTCAGCAATTTTCTTTTTACGCTCTTCCAGGGCTTTTATTAAAGGCGGCCACACATACTGCATGGTAAACCATACAAGCAGTGTAAATGTGATCATTTGACCGATCAGAGTAGCATTAATACTCACGGTACGTTCCCCTTATTGCTATGAAAAAAGTAACTAAATCAACCAGCAGCTGAAGTAATAGCTGACAAGAATGGATTAGCAAAAGTGAAGAATAAAGCCATACCAACACCAATCATTGTGACAGCATCCAACAATCCTGCTACAACAAACATTTTAACTTGTAGCATAGGAACTAATTCTGGCTGACGTGCAGCACCTTCAAGAAATTTACCACCCAACAAACCAAAACCTATCGCAGTACCAATAGCCCCTAGTCCTAATATAATAGCTACTGCAATGACAGTAAAACCTTGTACGTCTGCAATTAACGCTGCGATTTCCATAATACCTCCAAAAGTATATTAATTGTATTTAAAGTAAAAATTAGTGATCTTCGTGCGCCATGCTCAGGTAAACAATGGTTAGCACCATAAAAATAAATGCCTGTAAAACGATAATTAAAATATGAAATATCGCCCAAGGTAAACTTAATAAAGGTTGAACGAAAGCAGGTAATAAAGCAATCAATATAAAAATAAGCTCACCAGCATATAAGTTACCGAAAAGCCTAAGCGCTAAAGAAATTGGTTTTGCCAATTCTTCAACTGTTTTCAATAATAAGTTAAAAGGCATCATCGCAGGCCCAAATGGTGTGCATGTCATCTCTTTGACAAAACCGAATAAACCTTTAATTTTGATGCTATAAAAAATAATCAGGAGAAAAACACTTATTGACAGAGCAAAGGTTGCGTTTAAATCTGTACTAGGAACAACACGCAAATACTCTATTCCCATTAATGAACCAATTAAAGACAATAAGTCTACAGGAAGCAAATCCATTGTATTCCATAACAGAACCCAGCAAAAAATTGTTAATGCTAATGGTGCTATTAATTTGCTTTCTCCATGAAAAGTGTCTTTTACTTGCTGATCGACAAACTCTATCAACATTTCTGCAAAGTTTTGTGCAAGCCCAGGCACTCCAGTTGTTACTCGCTCTGCAACAGACTTAAAAAACCAAATAAACAACGCACCAAGTACTGCTGAAAAAAACAGGGTATCTATATTTAATGTCCAGAAACCTTCCCCTACGGTCAAGGGTGTTAAATGGTGGACAATATATCCTGAAGAACCGCCTTCGCTAGCCATCTTTTCTCACACTTTTAATTTCAAAATCTTGCGCAAATAATATGAGCGCAAGCCAAAAAACTGATAATACTGCTATAAAACATGCCATCAATGGAAAAACTTGTACTTCGGGCACTTGGAAAGCGATTGCAAATAGTGCACCTGTCAACAAGATCTTAATTGATTCGCCACTATAAAAAGAGCGTACAATTTTTTTTGCATCCTCTTCTTTAACAAGGAACATTCGACATGCAAAATATAGATTAGGCAAAAACGCAATGAAGCCTCCAAGAATTGAAGAGATCATAAAACTACGATTATACAATGTGAAAAATCCGAAAGTTATACAGAAAATTACAACAATCTGCATAATCAAAATTTTTTTTACCGTTGAAAAGTCAGATTGCTCCGTCATTACTCAACCCATACCTGTTAGCTCAATAATTATACATTTTGCTAGCTGTTTAATCAAATCATAAGCCATTCGATTTTAGACCATCATTACTAAAAAATCATAAAATCTTACATACATTTATTTTTTAGGCTCACTAACAATACAAATCCTATAGCACTAGCTGTAGATTAAATCAGCTAAAAATTTGAGCGCTTGCCCCCGATGACTAATAGTGTTTTTGATGTCAGGCGACAATTCTGCCGATGACTTCTGATGGCTAGATACCCAAAAAATAGGATCATACCCAAACCCACTTTCCCCTGCTGGATTAGTCATTATTTGACCCTCCCAGACACCTTGTGCAATCAAAGGCAATGGGTCATTAGCGTGACGCATAAAAACAAGAACACAAACAAAACGCGCACGCCTCTCTTCAGTAGGTATGTTTTCTAGGTTTTCCAATACTTTTAACAAATTATCATAATCAGAAGCATTATCGCCAGCATATCGCGCAGAAATAACTCCTGGAGCACCATCCAGAGCATCAATGACCAACCCTGAATCATCTGCAATAGCAGGTAAGTTACAATGCTGAGCAGCATTTCTAGCTTTTATAATGGCATTTTCAATAAAAGTTGAACCCGTCTCTTCTGCCTCTTCAACATTAAATTGAGATTGAGGAAGAATAGAACAATCTTTAAGAATTGCTTGAATCTCTCTAATTTTCCCTTGATTCCCACTTGCTAAAACAATTTTTTGATTGCTTGAAAAAATCATACTTTCTTTTTCATAATAATTAAGGTGATCATTATGCGGCAATTTTCCTAGACGACAATTATCACGTCTTATTTTATTGATTGAAGTGCTTCACGTTGTTTTTCTAATAATTGAGTAATACCATGCTCTGCCAATTCAAGCATTGCATTCAACTCATCTTTTCTAAAAGCATGACCCTCTGCAGTCCCTTGTACTTCTATAAATGCGGCAGCATCATTCATGACTACATTCATATCTGTTTCAGCATTACTGTCTTCAGCATAGTCCAAATCAAGAACAGGAGAACCATTGAAGATACCCACCGATATTGAAGCTATGTGCCCATGAAGAGGATTATTCTTAATTTGTTTCTTTTTTAACATATCTTCTATTGCGATAGACAAAGCAACAAACCCCCCTGTAATAGATGCGGTGCGCGTGCCTCCATCCGCTTGAATAACATCACAATCGATTGTAATTGTATGCTCTCCTAGAGCTTTTAAATCAATACCCGCACGCAAAGATCGACCAATTAAACGCTGAATTTCCAAAGTACGCCCCCCTTGCTTCCCTCTACTCGCCTCACGCCCCATTCGGTCATTCGTAGATCTTGGCAACATACCATATTCAGCTGTCACCCATCCTTCTCCCTTACCTTTTAAAAATCGCGGAACACGCTTTTCTACTGATGCAGTACAAAGAACACGGGTATCACCAAATTCAACCATAACAGAGCCTTCAGCATGCTTGGTATAATTACAGATAAATTTAACATCACGTAGTTGATCTGGGGTACGTCCACTTGGTCTCATTGCATCACTCGATAAAAAAAAAGCTGAGTATACATGTTTTATAACATTTAAACTTTATAGTTTAAATACTACAAATAGATTTATCGAATACTTTGCCATTTATATTTTAATTCAACAATACCAACTAACCCTTTTCACTATTAACTATAGCAATACTTATTTCATCATTTTTAACGAACCTCATATTCAAGTAAACTAAATTTAAGATAATGCTCGTTGAAATTCTGTTATGGACTGAGGTCTTTTTTCTGGATTAACTTGCATCGCCCAATCAATAGCTTGCAATAAATAGGGGGGATATTTTCGCTTGAATGCTTTAACCGCAGGAATCAACATCTCATTAGCTTCTCTTTTAGAAGCCCTTATCGGCCGTTCACCACTAAGGCAAAAATACATACTCGCACCAACTGAATAAATATCTGTCCATGGACCTAATTGACTATACTTTGAGTATTGCTCTATTGGAGAAAAGCCGTGCGTGATCACTGCAGATCGATATTTTTTTGGGGAGGAAGTATATTTTTGAATAGCCCCAAAATCAAGAAGTAAAGGATTATCATGAGCTCTAATTAAAATATTACCCGGTTTAATATCAAGATGAAGAACATTTTTGCCATGCATCTTTCTTATCCCAGTAAGAAGTAGTTCAAAAACATTAATCAGTTGTTTTTCCGTAATTTTTGTTTTTTTATTCTTAATCGCTTTATCTAAAGTAATACCGGGGTTATACGTCATGACCATATATACAGTCCCATTCGCATGAAAAAAATTAATCACATCAACAATATTAGGATGCTTTAATTTTGATAGCACCCTAGCTTCTTTAAAAAAACGAGCTCTACCTTTTAAATATAATGATTTCGTTTTCTCGCTATTTGGAATAATCACATCCCCCCATGTTCTGTGGGCGAGCTTTCGTGGCAAATATTCTTTAATAGCCACTCTTTCTTGAGTAGAAATGTGCATAGCAAGATAAACAGAACTAAAGCCCCCATGGGCAAGTTCCTGTTCAATCTTGTACTGGTCTATAATAGTGCCCGGTTCAAGAAAATTCCATCGCTTAGGATAAGTTTGTGGGTCGTAATATTCGGCCATTTATATTTTTTCTTAGTGCTATTACTTCGCTCAATTGCGCTTCCGTGACTACGCGAAGTATATACACTCTTCTTGCCCAAAGAAATATTTTTTATATTTACTAAATTAATATGATAGAACTTATCACGTCTTAAGAGATAAAATTAAATAGCCGGTCTATTAGTCTAAAATATCAGTAAATAAATTTAAGTATAGGTTAACTAATGATAAAAAGTATGACTGCATTTTCAAGCAGTGAAGTAGAAATTGATGAATTAACACTACACTGCGAATTACGTTCAGTGAATCACCGATATTGTGATATTTCACTTAAATTACCTGAGCGACTAAGATTTACGGAAGCAGATATACGATCTTTAATTACCTCTCAACTTAAACGTGGAAAAATAGAGTGTTCATTAAGTTACAAAAAGCAATCTAGCTATCAACAAAGTATCTCCATTAACGAAGACGCTGTAAAGGCTTTGTTGCATGCGACCTCTCAAATTGAAGAACATATGCATACTCAGCAATCATTCTCAGCTCTAGAAGTGTTGACTTTTCCAGGTATTCAGCAAGAAGCAGAAACAAGCAAAGATGCTTTAAAACCAGTCCTCATCGGCTTAGTTGACAAAACGCTAAAACAAATGATTAGCTTCAGAGAACGAGAAGGTTCTCAATTGACACTTCTTATTGAAGAACGTTGCAAAAAAATTCAAATTTTAGTGGAGTCAGCCAACAAAAGATTGCCTGAAGTGCTTGATCAAATGCACTCAAAATTAAAAAATAGAATTTCAGAATTAGTTGTAGAGCCTGATTACGACAGATTAGAGCAAGAAATAGTTTATCTTACTCAAAAATTAGATATTGCAGAAGAATTGGATCGATTAAAGACCCATGTACTAGAAGTATTAACTGTTTTAACCAAAGATGAAGCTGTCGGACGCCGCCTTGATTTTCTAATGCAGGAAATGAATCGTGAAGCAAACACACTTGGTTCAAAGTCTGCTGATAAACAAATGACTCAAATTTCAATTGACCTTAAGGTTCTCATTGAACAAATGCGAGAGCAAATTCAGAATATTGAATAAGGAGTAAAAAATGAATAAAGGTAAACTTTACATTATTTCTGCGCCATCAGGTGCAGGAAAAACCAGCTTAGTAAAACAATTGGTCTTTGATGTTGAAAAAATAATTGTATCTGTTTCACATACCACCAGACAAATGCGTAAAGGAGAGGTAGAGGGTAAAGATTATTTTTTTTCAACTACTGATTCATTTAAAAAAATGATCATTGATGATGAATTTTTAGAACACGCCCAAGTCTTTGATAATTTTTATGGCACATCAAAAAAATCAATAGAAGAAACGCTTCATGATGGAACCGATGTTATTCTAGAAATTGATTGGCAAGGCGCTCAACAAGTCAGACAAATGCTCCCATCTAGTATTTCTATTTTTATATTACCGCCTTCAATCGAGATATTACAACAACGATTAGAAAGTAGAGACCAGGATAGTAAAGAAATTATTGCGCGTAGAATGCGTGATGCTGTAGAAGAAATGAGTCATTACGATGAGTTCGATTATTTAATTGTAAATGATGATTTTAAACAAGCATTAATAGAAATAAAGCACATCATTTTCAGTCATAGATTAGAAAAAAATCGGCAATTATCAACGTTAACACCACTACTGAGTAGACTTATAATTTTCGGTGAAAGCTCTCGTGACTACTAAAACCTACAGCCGAGCCTTGTACTGTTTTTAGAGTGGATCGTCTTCTATCAATCTTTCGTTTTGATTTCAGCCCACCATTAAACTCAAAGGAGCCTATACGAGCATCATTATGCCACGAACGATCATGATATTCACTGATCGCAATATTTTTACCATTAAAAGCCTTCCTATTGAATTTTTTTATCACTCTGTTAGCTGCATCTTCAGAATCAATATTAACTATTCCATAAAAATCTATTTTCTTAGTCCTGTAATTTTCATGGGTCAATATTTGAATATGCTCGATAACACCAGATTTTTGAAAAAGTTTTCCCTTCAGAACAATTTCTAAATAATCAACAATATCTCTTTTTTTAGTATCCTCAGGAATTCGCTTTAAAACAATAATCATATTACTTTCCGCAACAACGTTTAAATTTTTTACCACTACCACAAGAACAAGGTGCATTTTTACCTTGGTTTTCAGACTGGGTTACTTTACCAGTAGAGCTAACTAAACCATCTAAATACAACCATTGCCCAGATTTTTTTTGAAACCGGCTTATTTCTTTCATGACATACTCTTCATTATCTATTACATAAAAAGCTTTAAATTCAACAAGTCCTTTACTATCCTTTATTTCACCTTTTTTTGTTTTTACAATTTCAAGCTTAGTCCACTCTGATTTTTCTTTTGAAAAATCAATGTTTTTCGGTCGTTTAGCTTCTACCCATGTCTCTAATAAATAGCTAGAGTTTTGCATTGCATAAGCAGTAAAACGTGAACGCATTAAACATGTAGCAGTATCAGGTTTTTTGCTATATAAATGCAAAGGCTGACAACATGAAGAATACGGTACATTACTCCCACAAAGACAGCTTTCTTTAATTTCAATCACAATAACTTCTCCATTCTTATAATTTATTACTTTGCCACGTATTAAGTTTACCCATACATGAAATGAAAGAATTTTTTAACAATCATAAAGATTTTCAAATAGCTCTCTACACTATAGAATAGTGTACTGAATACATTTCCACTTTTGAATGACAAAAACACAATGACACAAGCTAGCTCTTTATTTTCAGACGCAAAAAAAGTAATCCCAGGTGGTGTTAATTCACCAGTAAGATCATTTAGTAGTGTAGGTGGAATACCTGTCTATATAGATCGTGCCAATGGCTCGGCCATTTTTGATAGTGAAAATAAACGCTACATTGATTATGTCGGCTCATGGGGGCCAATGATTTTAGGTCATGCACACCCAAAGGTTATTGAAATTGTTAAACAAACAGCTGAAAAAGGCTTAAGTTTTGGAGCACCAACAGAAATAGAAACGCTAATGGCAGCCAAGGTATGCGAATTAGTCCCATCCATTGACATGGTACGCATGGTAAGCTCTGGAACAGAAGCCACGATGAGTGCTTTAAGATTAGCACGAGGTTTTACAGAGCGAGATAAAATTGTCAAATTTGAAGGTTGTTATCATGGGCATTCAGACTCTTTATTGATTAAAGCCGGGTCTGGTGCTCTAACTTTAGGCGAGCCGAGTTCTCCAGGAGTCCCTAAAGCATTAGCAGAAGATACCATTACACTTACCTATAACGACAGCGAATCTGTAAAACAAGCGTTTGCTGAAATTGGCGATCAAATTGCTTGTATTATTGTTGAGCCCGTTGCAGGCAACATGAACTGTATTCCACCTGTTCCTGGTTTTTTAGAAACGTTGCGTCAGCTATGTGATGAGCATAACAGCGTTTTGATTTTTGATGAAGTCATGACAGGCTTTCGCGTTGATTTACAAAGTGCCCAAGGACTTTATAACGTAATGCCTGATTTAACAACATTAGGCAAAATTATTGGTGGAGGTATGCCAGTAGGTGCGTTTGGTGGTAAACAAAAAATAATGGAATATTTAGCACCTTTAGGTCCCGTTTATCAAGCGGGTACTCTCTCTGGCAATCCCGTAGCAATGGCAGCTGGCTTAAAAACTCTAGAGCTTATTTCTAAACCTGGTTTTTATGATCAATTAACTGAAAAAACAAAAAAACTGACAACTGGTTTACAACATCGAGCAAAGCAAGCGGGTATTTCTCTGTCAGTCAATCGAGTAGGCGGCATGTTTGGACTATTTTTCACAAAGGATGAAAAGATCAGTCTCTATGCTCAAGTCATGCAATGCGATCAAGATCTTTTTAAACGGTTCTTTCATGGCATGTTAGAACAAGGCGTTTATTTAGCCCCCTCTGCATTTGAAACAGGCTTTATATCTGCTGCACATAGTGACCAAGATATAGAAAACACACTTGATGCTGCAACTAAGGTATTTCAATCACTCTAATGGAACAAAATATACCCTCTATTTATTATGTACTCGCTATTACGTCCCTATTACTGATTATTTTTTTTATATTGTGGTTGATAAAAAACCAGCAAACAAAAAAAGATCGGTTGCTATTACTAGACCAAGAAGAAGATTTAAGAGAAAAAACTGATGCTTATCAAAAGCTATCCCTTAGATTAGCCATTACAGAAGAAAAGCTAACTCAATTTGAAGACAAAGAATTAGACTACCAATATTTGCAACAACAATTAATAGCTAGCAAAACTGAAAATGCAGAGCTACAGACAAAATGGATTGAGCAAGGAAAAAATGCTAATGAAAAAATAAAATTACTACAAAATGCAGAAACTCAGCTTAAAACTCAATTTGAAAATTTAGCAACAAAAATTTTTGAAGACCGTAGCAAGCAACTTTCAGAGCAAAATAAAACCAGTATGGAACATATTGTTAGCCCAATTAAAGAACAATTATCAGATTTTAAAAAAAGGGTAGAAACTGTTTATGAAAATGAAACAAAAGATCGTATTTCCTTACGGGAAGAAATTGTTTCACTAAGGCGCGATACTGAAAAGATGAATAAGGAAGCATTAAACCTTACTAAAGCATTAAAAGGTGATAAAAAAATCCAGGGAAACTGGGGTGAGATGATTCTTGAAAAAGTTCTTGAACAGTCTGGTTTACGCAAAAACATTGAATATGAAACACAAGGAGCGTTTCGAGATGAAGAAAAAAAACTGTTCAAGCCCGATATTATTATTAGATTACCAGAAAATAAAGATGTTATTGTTGATTCAAAAGTTTCTTTAGTTGCTTATGAGACATATTGTTCTACAGAAAATGATCTAGAGCGAACAGATGCTTTAAAGGCACATACAAAAGCCGTTAGAGATCACATCAAAGGATTAAGCGATAAAGACTACTCTGGTTTAAAAGGGCTTCGGTCTCTAGACTTTGTATTACTTTTTATGCCGATAGAAGCTGCTTTTATGGCCGCATTTTCGGCTGATGAAAAACTATTTACAGATGCATTTGAACATAAAATTGTAGTTGTCACCCCTACAACTCTACTTGCTACACTGAAAACAATAGAAAATATCTGGCGATATGAAAGACAGAATGAAAACGCTAAATTAATTGCAGATAAAGCAGGACTGCTATATGACAAAATTAGAGGTTTTTCTGAAGATATGGAAAAAATGGGTAATCAACTAAATACTGTTAATAAAACGTATGATGGTGTAATGAATAAATTGACTCTTGGTAGCGGTAATTTAATTCGTCAAGCCAGTAGCTTTGTAGATTTAGGTGTCAAAGTTAAAAAAACATTACCTAAAAGTCTTACTGAGCAGGCAGGAGAGGATTGAATTTAAAATTTCATAGATATAAATACAGAGTAAAATACTCTGTATTTATTATCGACCTTTAAGAAACCTCTGATTAAGTTGATTAGAATTTAGCGCATAAAAATGGTCGCTATTATCCACGAAGTGAGACGTAATAGTCACTCTATTGCACCGATCTTCGTGGAAAATATCGGTCGTTTTAGCAAGCTAAAAATAATTAGACTTGATCAGAAATTTCTTAAAAGAGAGCTCCAATATTTACTTCTCTTTTTAGTTTTAACCTACAACAGCACCTAACTTGAAAATAGGTAAATACATAGCAACAATTAACCCACCCACTAAGGTACCTAATATCACCATGATAAAAGGCTCCATTAAACTACTTAGATTATCAACCATATTATCAACTTCTTCCTCATAAAAATCAGCAGACTTGTCGAGCATAGTATCAATTTTTCCAGACTCTTCTCCAATAGCAACCATTTGTACAACCATATGAGGAAAAATTCCTACTTGTTGCATTGAGAATTGTAATCGCTGCCCTGTTGATACATCATCCCTAATTTTCATAACAGCTTCATAAAAAATAATATTACCACAGGCACCAGCAACCGACTCTAGAGCCTCAACTAAAGGAACCCCAGCAGCGGACATAATTGCCAAGGTGCGGGCAAAACGAGCGACTGATGATTGATAAATAATATCACCAACAACAGGTAGCTTAAGCAATAATTTATCTAAAAAATGTCGAAATTTAGCAGATCGTTTTTTAAAAAAGTCGAATATTTTAAACCCAGCAAATATTGATAACAATACTGCCCACCACCAGGCTTGAGCCCATTCGGATAAAGAGATAACAAACTTTGTAAAAGAAGGCAAATCCGCCCCAAAACTTTTAAACAAATCTTCAAAGACGGGAACCACAAAAATCAGCAAAATAGCTGTCACAATAAATGCCACAACCAATACTGCAATAGGGTAAGTTAGTGCCTTTTTTACTTTTTTCTTTATAGACTCAGACTTTTCTTTATACGTTGCAATCTTATCTAATAAACCCTCGAGAACCCCGGCTTGTTCTCCCGCCTCAACCAAGCTACAAAATAAGTCATCGAAATAAACACTTCTTCTACCCAATGCTTCCGACAAAGTGTCCCCCCCTTCAACATCAACTTTAATAGACAATAACAACTCTGCCATACTTGGGTTTTTATTTCCTTTACCTATAATATCAAATGCTTGAACCAAAGGAACACCTGACTCAAGCATTGTCGCTAATTGGCGAGCAAAAATAGCAATATCCCCAGGAGTGATAGCTTGAGTTTTAGCTCCAAATAATGGCTTAGGTTTTTTCTTAATCTTAAGAATTCTAACACCCATTTTTCTAATATCAGAGCGAGCAATAAGTTCACTTAATGCACTAATTTCTCCCCCCGTTTTATTACCTGTACGGTCTTTTCCTTCCCAAACAAAATCAATTTGTTCTGCTTCTTTAGCCATTATTATTCCTCTGTAATCCTATCAATCTCTTCTAGACTGGTTATTCCCTGTCGCACCTTAACAAGGCCTGAAGCTCTTAAGTCATTAATCCCTTCCTTTTTAGATAAATCTGCCATTTCCATAGCATTACCACCACTCAAAATTAATGCACGCATTTTTTCACTGATTGGCATAACTTGATAAATCCCTACTCGCCCTTTGTACCCGCTATTACACTTTTCACAGCCATCCGGTGAGTAGATTTTTAAAGTACTCAATTCTTCTTGCTTAAACCCAGCATCAAGATAAGTTTTTTCTGGAAAATCAGCTTCTTTTTTACAATGCTCACAAAGCCTACGTCCTAACCGTTGAGCCATAATTAAATTGACTGCAGAGACAATGTTAAATGGCTCTATCCCCATTTGAACCAGTCGGTTGATAGTTTGAGGGGCATCATTCGTATGCAAAGTAGATAAGACTAAGTGACCTGTTTGTGCTGCTTTTACCGCTATACCAGCCGTTTCCAGATCCCGAATTTCTCCCACCATAATGATGTCAGGATCTTGTCTTAAAAAAGCTTTTAATGCTACAGCAAAAGTCAACCCCGCCTTAACATTCATATTGACCTGGTTAATCCCTTCTACAGTAATCTCAACAGGATCTTCAGCAGTTGAAATATTTCGTTCAACCTCATTTAAAATATTAAGCCCAGTATAAAGCGAAACAGTTTTACCACTACCTGTCGGACCCGTCACTAAAACCATCCCATAAGGCCTATGAATTGCATTCAGAAAAAGCTCTTGTTGATCTGGTTCAAAACCTAATTTTTCAATTCCAATTTGAGCACTGGTAGGGTCTAAAATACGTAAAACAACTTTTTCACCAAATAAAGTTGGACATGTATTAACACGGAAATCAATGGCTCTATTTTTGGATAATTTCATTTTTATCCGACCATCCTGAGGTACCCGACGTTCAGCAATATCCATTTTGGACATCACCTTTATTCTAGAAATGATTCTATTCGCTATGTTAGCAGGGGGGCTAGCCGCCTCATAAAGTATGCCATCACCTCTAAACCGAATACGAAATGTTTTTTCATAAGGTTCAAGATGAATATCTGAAACCCCTTTTTTTATGGAGTCTAATAAGATTTTATTAACAAACCTTACAATAGGTGCATCATCAATATCCGAGTCATTACTATTGTCTGGAGGGCTTTCATCTCCACCTGAAATATCTATATTATCCAAGTCATCATCTAATAAATCAGTCATAGATGTATCTGCTGCATCCAATGCAGCTTCTATTGCATGGCTTAGCTTATCTTCTTCAACAAGGATAGTTTCAGTATTCAGTCGAGTATGAAATTTTATATCATCTAAAGCCTGAAAATTTGTAGGATCTGAAACAGCTATAAATAAACGATTACCACGTTTAAACAACGGTAAAGAGTGATGCTGACGAATCAATTTTTCACTTATTAATTCGATAGGTAATGAATTTGTTTCTATCACATCTAAATTAAAAAATGGAATGCCATATTCAATGGATGCAATAGAAGCGATGACTTTACTCTCTATGATTTGGTTAGAAACCAAGTGATTAATTAATGACGTTTTCTTTTTTTTCGCTGCAGCAACATATGTTTGTGCATCAACTTCAGATATTATTTCTTTTGAAATAAGACATCTGGTAAGACCGCCAAATTGTATATCCGAATGAGCTGTGGCCATAAATAATTGTATTAATTCTTTCTGCAATAATACAAATATAGATGAAAACAGTGACTTGTCTACATGATGGTATTGATAACTAATTTTTTCTTAAATCATTGCAATAATAAGAAAAAGAAGGGAAAGGTGGGGGAAATAAAAATGCAAAATTAATAATAATAGAAAAGAAGGAGTTATAAATATTTTGAAAAACAACTAAAAGAAAATGACTATTCTCTGGCATGTTGGTAAGTATCTAAGCAGACAATTTTACTTATACTTAAAAACACTATTACCTTCCGCATTAGTTTAATAAGTTATAACGCTTACAATTTAACTCAATTATTCATATATTGTTGTATCTATACACATCCCTGTGTTACTTGAAAAAACCTTCATGAAATATGCTGCCCCTAAAACTCATAAATAGTAGCCTAAACTCCTGACTGAAATTACTTCTACACCCTTCCATTCATACTTCAAGCTCTTCCAATTAGAGTTTTTGAATTTTACTCAATTGCTCTTCAAGATTTTGCTTTGAAGAATGTAAAACTGCCAGTTTTTCTTTTTCTTTAGCAATAATATCTTCAGGCGCTTTATCGATAAATTTAGGGTTATTTAACTTTCCTTCGATTCTAGGCAAGTCTTTAATTATTCTCTGAATTTCTTTCTCTAACCGAGCTATTTCTGCATCTTTATCAATCAGACCCGCAAGTGGAATCAAAATCTTCATATCGCCTACCAAGGACATTGCTGATTCTGGCGCTACACCGCTTTCTGCAAGTAAAGTGATTGATTCTATTCGACCTAATTTTAATAGGTAATCTTCACTCGACCTTAAAAAACTTAAATCATCAGTTGATGCATTTTGTATAAAAACAGGTAATGGTTTGCCTGGAGCAATATTCATTTCGCCACGAATTCTTCGTATGCCCAAAATAAAGTCCATAATCCATTGTGTCGTTTTAATGGCTTCTTTATTAATCTGTTTTTCATCTGACTCAGGGTATGCCTGTAACATAATAGTCTCTGCATTAATCCCTGCTAAAGGGGCAACACGCTGCCAAATTTCTTCTGTAATAAAGGGCATGATTGGATGACTCAATCGTAAAATATTTTCTAGAACAGCGACTAATGTCTTACGCGTACCTCGTTGCAATGCTTCGTTATCTGATTGTAGAGATATCTTTGCTAGTTCTAAATACCAGTCACAGTACTCGTTCCAAGTAAACTCATAAATAGCTTGTGCAGCCAAATCAAAACGATAACTTTCAATCGCTTCACTTGTCGTCGCGATCACTTGGTTTAAGCGAGAGGTAATCCATAAATCTGCATGCGAAAATTCACAAGGTGCATCAGTTAACCCATTATTTTGGTCTTCTGTGTTCATCAACACATAGCGAGCGGCATTCCATAGTTTGTTACAAAAATTACGATAACCTTCTGTACGCGCCAAATCAAAACGAATATCACGCCCCGTTGATGCTAAAGAAGCAAAAGTGAATCGTAATGCATCGGTGCCAAATGAAGGAATACCATCAGGAAAATGTTTACGCGTGGCTTTTTCAATTTTTTTCTGCAAATGCGGTTGCATCATGCCCGCCAGTCGTTTTTCTACTAAAGCTTCCAGCTCTATGCCATCAATTAAATCAATCGGGTCAAGTACATTACCTTTTGTTTTGGACATTTTTTGTCCTTCAGTATCACGCACCAGACCATGCATATATACTTCTTTAAATGGCACTTCACCTTGAAATTTTAGTCCCATCATTATCATTCTTGCAACCCAAAAGAAAATGATGTCAAAACCAGTCACTAAAACGCTGGTTGGATAATGTTGTGCTAATTCAGGAGTTTTTTCTGGCCAACCTAAAGTAGAAAAGGGCCAAAGTGCAGAAGAAAACCAAGTGTCCAACACATCTTCATCTTGTTTAAGGGAAATATCCGACCCTAAATTATGTTTTTCACGAATTTCCTGTTCAGAGCGACCAACATAGATATTACTTTCTTCATCATACCAAGCAGGTATGCGATGTCCCCACCAAATTTGTCGTGAAATACACCAGTCTTGAATATTCCGCATCCACTCAAAATAGGTATTTTTCCAATTATCCGGGACAAATTTAATATCCCCACTTTCTACTGCTTCTATTGCCGGTTTTGCTAATGGTTCAACTTTTACATACCACTGGTCTGTTAAGAAGGGCTCAATCACACTATTTGATCGATCTCCTCTCGGTACCATTAATTTATGGTCAACAATCTTTTCTAATAGACCTTGCTCATCTAAATCAGCAACCATTTGCTTACGCGCCAAAAAACGATCTAAACCAATATATTTTTCTGGAATTAAGCTGTTTTCATCTTCTTCATTTCCTCGTATCGCCGCATCAGCCGTAAAAATATTAATTAAACCACCATACGGCATATCTTGAATAGCAGATAGTTTTCTATGGCGAGTCCACACCTCATAATCATTAAAATCATGCGCTGGAGTCACCTTAACACAACCAGTACCAAACTCTGGGTCGACATGTTCATCAGCAATAATAGGGATTTTTCGCCCTGTTAGTGGTAATTCTAAAAATTCACCTAATAAATGTTTGTAGCGATCATCATCTGGGTGAATAGCTACAGCAGCATCACCTAATAACGTTTCAGGTCGTGTCGTGGCAACAACTAAATGCCCTGTGCCATTAGATAATGGGTAACGCATGTGCCACATAAATCCATTTTCTTCTTCTGACAATACCTCTAAATCAGAAACAGCTGTATGTAAAACAGTGTCCCAATTGACTAATCGTTTGCCTCGATAAATCAGCCCTTCTTCATGTAACTTAATAAATACTTCCTGTACAGCATCTGACATGCCATCATCCATGGTGAAGCGTTCTTTTTCCCAATCTAAAGAAGACCCCATACGACGCAATTGACGAGTAATAGTACCGCCAGATTCTTCCTTCCATTCCCAGATTTTTTCGATAAATTTGTCTCGACCGTAATCGTGACGAGTTTTATCATCTGCATTAATAATTCGCTCGACCACCATTTGTGTGGCAATACCAGCATGATCTGTTCCTGGTTGCCATAAGGTGCTACATCCTTTCATTCGGTGGTATCTTGTTAACGCATCCATGATTGTGTCTTGAAATGCATGTCCCATATGCAAACTACCTGTCACATTAGGCGGTGGAATCATAATACAATACGACTCTCCCTCTGACTTAGCTTCAAAGTAGCCTTTTTCTTCCCAAGTTTGATACCAACGTTGCTCAATTGAATGAGGGGAGTATGTTTTTTCCATGGTAGTTTTGGTTTGTGTTTAATTTATTCAGTAATTTAGGGTTGAATGCTCATATTATGAGATGTCATTTCAAACCCATCTTGTTTATATTGGCGGTAACGATGTCTACCTGCTAATTTTAATTTTTCATCATTATCAAGAATTTCTAACACGCGTTCCGTTTGTGTTAAATCATCAGGATATTTTGACGAAAGGTTAAAAATCAATTTTCGCCATTTTTCAGGCGCAGCTTTAGTTCCAATTAAAATGGTCTGTTCATATTCTGGTATATTGTCCTCATAAATTTGATGAGGTATAAAACTGTTTTCCCTAAACGTCCATAACTGATTATCAAGCTGTTCGCTTTGCCGGTCAGAATCAGTGTAAACGTAGCAAAATTGTCCGCTACGATAGGCTTTTTCTATCAGTTTGCAAGCAAATAAATACCGCTCAGATAGTGATCGTGATGGTAAAATATAAAAACTTGCTTCAGGCACCGGCTTTATCAATCAAATACTGACTTAATAATGGAACAGGTCGACCTGTCGCGCCTTTGTTTGCACCTGTTCGCCAAGCTGTTCCGGCAATATCTAAATGAGCCCACCGGTAATCTTCTGTAAAACGAGACAAAAAACAAGCGGCTGTAATCGTTCCAGCATCACGACCACCTATATTGGCTAAATCAGCAAAATTAGATTTTAATTGTTCTTGGTATTCATCCCATAAGGGTAATCGCCATAAACTATCACATGCTGTTTCGCCGGCACTGATTAAATCATTACATAAATCATCATCATTTCCTAAAATTCCACTTGGCACTCTTCCTAAGGCAACTAAGCATGCTCCCGTTAAGGTTGCTAAATCGATAACGACTTCAGGGTTGAATTTTTCAGCATAAGTTAATGCATCACAAAGAATTAAGCGACCTTCTGCATCCGTATTTAAAATTTCTATTGTTAAACCAGCCATGCTTGTGACCACATCACCTGGTTTATTAGCATCCCCATCAGGCATGTTTTCTGATGAAGGAATAATGCCGACTATATTGATATTTAAATTCATTTCTGCAGCTGCTTTTAGCGTGCCTAAGACGCTAGCCCCCCCACACATATCATATTTCATTTCATCCATACCAGCGCCTGGCTTTAACGAAATACCACCGGCATCAAATGTTAATCCTTTACCAACAATCACCACGGGTTTACTCTCTTTCGTTCCACCTTGATAATTTAGAACAATGAGCTTTGCTGGTTGACGACTACCTCTCGAAACAGAAAGAAATGATCCCATTCCTAATGCTTCAATATCATTTTCTTCCAATACGTCTACATCTATTTTACTAAAGTTATTTCCAATTTCTTTTGCCTGTTCAGCAAGAAAAGTGGGAGTACAAACATTACCAGGAAGATCTGCTACAAATTTTGTTAACTCAATACCACGAGCTATAGCCACGCCATACTTTAACCCTATCGCTGCCCGTTCTTTTTCTACTGCCAGCGCATTAATCTGAATTTTTTTCAGTGTTAGTTTTGGTTCTTTTTCACTTTTTGTTTCTTGGTATTGATAGATAGCATCATTAAATCTCTCTACTATTTGACGTGTTTTCCATGAGGTTTCTTTATCATTAACATCACTATCAATTAATGTACAATTAACCGTTTTTATCGATGTTGATTTAAGGGCTGTTATCGTAGAACTTAACGCCTTACGATAAAGTTTAGCTGTTAGCTTACCTTTTTCTCCAAGGCCAACGATTAAAATACGCTTTATTGGGCTATTAGGAATATAATTAATCCATAATATTTCTGCATTTTTACCCTTGATATCACCTCGTTCTATCAGTTGAGTAATAACGCCTTGGCTTATTTTATCAACGGATTCAGCTGAAGGGCTTAATTGTTTATTTTCATAGATACCAACGATAACACAATCAGTTTCTAGTTTGTCAAAAGCCAAGGTTTCTATAGAATAGTCCATAAGTTTATCTGCGAGAAAAATTTAAAGGAGTGAATTTATTACTTTCATGTGGTCACAACCACGAGAAGTGTAGCTTGTATGAATTATACATGAGTTTTTAAGGTGAGTTGTTTGAGCATTAAGATACAAAAAAAAGAGAACGTTAAATCTTATCGATTTATTTCAGTATTAGATAAGATGATTATGCAAGATTTATTAAAAACAGTATTAGCTGTTTTGTCAGTCATTGTTGTTATTATCGTCAGTCGTAAGTTCATTAAAGTACTGGCTAAAGCTATTGAAGGCAGTATTTCCAATGAAACTGTATTAAGTATTTTGGGCTTAAATACTATTGTTGCCATTAGTACATTTTTACCTGCATCTATTTTTATGGCTGTATTAATGGTACTAGGGAGAATGTATAGAGACCAAGAAATGTCTGCCGTAGCTTCTGCCAGTGGAGGAGCAACGGTTATTTATCGAGCTGTTTTTTTATTAGTTTTTCCGCTTAGCATAGCAGCAGGGTGGTTATCACTTTCTGCTGCTCCATGGGCTGAAGCTGAAATAAAAGTAAAAATACACGAAGATGCAAAAAAAGCAGATCTTAGAGGAATTTCTGCAGGTCGGTTTAGTGAATATAGTCAAGGTGATCTTGTTTTTTACACAGAAAGCATTGATTCAAATAAACGTATGCATAATGTATTTGTACAAAATAGAAAGGGAAATACATTAGGTGTTATCAATGCAAAATACGGCAAATTAGAATATTTACCAGGAGGACTATATCTAGTACTAAGGGATGGAGAACGGATCCAAGCAATACCTGGTCAATTAGATATTATTGTTGAAAAATTCAAACAGTATGCGGTAAGACTAGAACAAAAGACATCTTTTCTTCTCCAACAACGATATGGAATACCTAGTCAACAGTTATGGGATTCTACCGATTTATTAGATATAGCAGAAATACAAAACAGATTTTCTATTCCCCTTGGTGTCATTTTTTTAAGCTTTTTAGCGGTACCATTAGCAAAACTATCACCCAGAGGAGGCGTTTATGGTAGCTTACTGGTTGCCTTTGGCATTTATTTTATCTATGGAAATTTAAAAAGGATCAGTCACAGCTGGGTTGCAAATGAGACCATACCTGCGTCATTAGGCTACTATGGAATCTATTTATTATTATTCTTATTAGGATGCTTCTTATTGGTTCGCTTGTACGGAATAAAATGGATAATGTTAAAATTTAACTCAGGGAGATCAGTATGAATGTTTTAGCTTTTTATATTGTTAAGGAAGTATTAAAAGGCTCATCTATTGCACTTATGCTGTTATTAACTCTGTTTAATTTATTTACTTTTAGTGATGAATTAAAAGATTTAGGTAAAGGATCCTATGGTTTAAAAGAAATTCTTCAATACCTAGCCTTAACTTCACCCAGAGTATTTTATGAATTAATTCCCTCCTCAGCCTTATTAGGCAGCCTATTTGTGGTTGGTGCAATGGCTAATAACCGAGAAATTGTTGCTATGCGAGCAGCAGGTCTCTCTATTTTCTGGATCATTAGATCAGTGATGGTCGCAGGTATAATCTTAGTTTTTACTGCTGTGTTGGTGGGCGAGTTTATTGCACCTGAAGCTGAGCGTGCGGCTCAATTAATAAAAACCAAATCTAAAAATAACGAAATTGTAATGAGCTCTAAGTACGGATTATGGTTAAGAGAAAAAAACAAGTTTATTAATGTAAGAAAAATGCACGAAAAAGGTGTTTTATCAGAAATTTATGCCTATGAAGTGAATGAAAAAGGTAACTTAGTTTCAATGAATTATATTGAACAGGCGACTTTTTTAGGTAATGGATTATGGAGTATGGACAATATCAATCAAATGAAAGTGTTATCTCAGCCAATACGTATTAATAAAAAAGACCAAATGAACTGGGAAACATCGATAAATCCAGACTTACTTAACGTCGTCGTAATTAAACCAGAAAACATGTCTTTGTACGATTTATATATGTATATCAGCTTCCTTAAAGACAACAATCAAAAAACAGAATCATTTGAATTAGCCTTTTGGAGCCGACTCATAAACCCCTTTATTACCTTTGTCATGCTTATGGTTTCTATCCCTTTTGTCATAGGCATCAAACGGGGAATTGGAACTGGGGGACGGGTGATGATTGGTATTGTCTTCGGAATGACATTTAACATTTTTGATAAAATTGCAGGGCATGTAGGGCTAGTTTATGGATACAACCCAATGGTAATGGCAATATTACCCAGTGCTATTGTTTTTTGTTTCGCGGTTTATGCGGTAAGTAGAGTACGATAGCATTAAAATAGAAATGAAGGTTATGCCCACTCTGTTTATACATAATGGGCACAAAGTATCATTACATCTTTTATAAAACGATTATTCTCTTTCTAAAAAGAAATACAAATACTTGCAATGTAAAGTCATTGTTTTTTCAGCTTGCTCAACAACGCTGCATGTTTCATATTTTTCTCTTCCAGGGTTACTTTGTTTTTTAATCTTCCCATTTTCAATAGAATATTTAACATCAATAGACAAATTCCCTGTTCTATTACGAGTATCTTTTGCCTCTGTATGTAAGAGCCCATTATCTTTAAAGTTCCAATGAATATTCAAGGGAGTTTTAGTTTTATGAATGGCAGCGGCTTCCGAAAGTACTTTCCACTTACCAAGAATGCTTGAGTTATCTTCTAATAAAATCACATTATCTTTTGCATTTGCAGAAGAGACTATAAAAACAGTAGCCAACAGCAAAAGGTTTATTATTTTTTTCATTTTTTGAGCTCCAGTCTAAACAATAGCTATATAAGGAAATTCTGATTATAGCATAATGAATTTTGAGTTCTACTTTGTCTTTAAAACCATATGTAATGTAATGGTATTATTGTCATAATATTACCTCCATATCTGACCCTTTATTAGTAAACAATATTTTGTGAGCTAGTTTGAAAATTGTATATATTTTATCCAATTCGGTCTGTATGCGACTAGTATCTTGTTTATCAACGCTTGAGAAAAATATTCACCAATAAATTTTCTACCCCCTATTTTCTGCCTAATACGACTACTGTAACTACAAAAAAACATGAGCTAAAAAATACTAATAGAATCAACTATTTATACTAAATATATTGTATATTAAAAGTTGTTCTTACTCCTTTATATAAAAAATATAACCCTCTGATTTTATTAACCTATTGTTCATGATTTATTATGTAATATATAGTTTTATGAATATTAAATCTATCAACCCAACCCTAATGAGCTAGAGTTATTTGACCTCATTAAATAACCTAAATTGAAATTTGAATTTTTTTGAAACGCCCATATACTATAGTTACTGAAAATTATTAATCTTAATTCTATTTAATTGCCTTCAAGTCTGTGAAGACTCAAGGAATTCTACCTTTTAGATAAAAATATACCTAAATATAAACAAATAAATTTAGAGATCTTTTAAACTCAAAGAACTCTAGCAATATCAAATAAAGCGTGTCATTAAAAAAATCACGTTCCTATTCGTTAGTGGAGATAAATTGTGTGTGGAATTGTAGGCGGAGTCGCTGAAAGAAATGTTGTCCCTATCTTAATTGAAGGTCTAAGAAGACTAGAGTACAGAGGATATGACTCTTCTGGTACTGCAGTTTTAAATAGTAGTGGCGAACTGCAACGCGTTCGATCAATTGGTAAAATTAAAAACCTTGAAGCAAAAATAGATGAACTAGGCGAACCTTTTTATGGCAAAATCGGCATTGCTCACACACGCTGGGCTACCCATGGTGTTCCATCTGAAAATAATGCTCATCCACATATCTGTAAAAATAAAACAGCTGTCGTTCATAATGGTATTATCGAAAATCACCAAGAATTAAAAACAGAACAAATAAAAGCGGGTTATAACTTCGATTCAGAAACAGATACTGAAGTCATTGTTCACGCTATTCATCAGCAGTTAGAAACAACTGATGACTTACTAAAAGCAGTGACGCAAACGATCAGTCAGCTAAAAGGTGCTTATGCTCTAGGGGTGACTGCAGCGGGCCATCCAGAAACACTCATCGTCGCAAGAAAAGGGAGCCCTCTCGTTGTTGGTATAGGTATTGGTGAACACTTTATTGCTTCTGACGTCTCTGCATTGCTACCCGTAACACAAAATTTTATCTTTTTAGAAGAAGGGGATGTCGCACGAATTACTCGCCACACTGTTGAGATTTTTAATGAGAAAGGAGACCTTGTTGAGCGACCCGTCAAGCAATCAAGCCTAACAACACAGTCTGTAGATTTAGGTGACCATAAACACTATATGCACAAAGAAATTTTTGAGCAAGCTCAATCTGTTATTGATACATTAGAGGGAAGAATATCTCAAGAAAATGTTTTAGTCTCAAGCTTTGGTCATCACGCTGAAGATATTTTTAAAACGATTCAACAAGTCCAAATTATAGCTTGCGGTACAAGCTACCATTCAGGACTAGTCGCAAAATACTGGCTTGAAGATATCATTAGACTACCTTGTCAAATAGAAGTCGCTAGTGAATACCGCTACCGCAATCCAGTTATTCAAGATAACACCTTATTTGTCACTATTAGTCAATCGGGCGAAACAGCTGACACACTAGCAGCATTACAACAAATAGCGACCTATAGAGATTCTAACGATAATTTAAACATTCCTACATTAACAATTTGTAATGTTGCCGAATCTAGTTTAACCAGAGAATCTGACCTGACTTGCCTTACCCATGCTGGACCAGAAATTGGTGTTGCATCGACAAAAGCATTTACCACACAACTCGTCGTTTTAGCACTTTTAGCAGCCAGTTTAGGTAAAGTTCAGCAGCGCATATCTGAAGATGAAGAAAACGAAATTATTCGCGAACTAAAAAAATTACCTACATTAATCAATAATGCTTTGCAACATGAAAAAACCATTGAAGTCATTGCTGAAGGTTTTGCCGACAAAAACCATGCTCTTTTCCTAGGTAGAGGGACTATGTACCCTATTGCAATGGAAGGTGCACTTAAGCTAAAAGAAATCAGCTATATTCATGCTGAAGCCTATCCAGCAGGTGAATTAAAACATGGGCCATTAGCTTTAATTGATGAAAACATGCCCGTGATTGCTATTGCACCCATGGACGATTTACTTGAAAAACTGAAGTCAAATATACAAGAGGTAAAAGCTCGTGGTGGTCAAATGATTGTATTTGAAGACGAGCAATCTGATCTTAGCCCTGTGTCAGACTTTCAAGTCATTAAAGCCACTACAAATGTAGGTAGAATCTCTGCCCCAATCACTTTTAATATTGCTTTACAGCTACTCAGTTATCATGTTGCGCTTATTAAAGGAACTGATGTCGATCAACCTCGTAATTTGGCTAAATCAGTCACAGTAGAATAGTTGAAGTCATAATCCCGTAGCGAACGCCTACTCCTATGCTACGGGATTACTTCTACAAATATTCAATTCCAACAATTAAATAACGAGTCTCTTGAACTTCATTGCGCATCACCACCTCATCATCCAACTTTTTTTTCAGTAACACTTTAGCCAAGGGGGAATCCATACTAATATATCCTTTGGTTGAATCAAACTCATCTGGACCAACAATACGGTAAGATACCTCCTCACCCTCTATTTTTTCTAATGTTACCTTAGCTCCAAAAAAAACTTGCTCACGATTAGTTGGTTTTTCCGAAACAATAGTTAAGGACGGTAATCGTTTCTGTAAAAAATGGATTCTGCCATCTATACCACGTAATTCCTTTTTTCTATAAATATACTCAGCATTTTCAGAACGATCTCCCTCAGCAGCAGCAGCAGTAACCGCAGCAGTAACTATCTTACGCCGTTCCCATAACTGTTTTAATTCCACTTCAAGAACTTGATAGCCTTCTGATGTGATATAGGGGGATGATTTGGGCCGAGGAGGTCTCCAGCGTGACATATTTTTCTCTCAGTTGTTTATCCAAAGCTCATTATTAAACTATTATACTGTGATATCTGTAAAAAATAATTCATAACCAAGAGATAAATCTTATTATAGCTAGCGGTACATTTTATACAGCTATTTCCAACATAAGCTAGACTTAGGCATTTTTTAAATAAGGACGCATTGGTTCCTTCCATTTTTTTTTGCCGTATATAATGCCTGGTCAGCTCTATTAAATGCTGATATTTCTGAATCAGCTTCTAAAAACTGCGTAATTCCACAAGATATCGAAATGGATATTTTTCTCCCATTAGAATTAAAAGCAGTTGCTTCTATTATTTTACGTATTTTATTTGCTGCGATGAGTGCTGATTTAGCCTCTGTATTAGGCAATAGCATGGTAAATTCCTCACCTCCAAAACGAGAAACAAAATCTGTTTCTCTACAATGCTCAGTAAGTAACTTAGCAATAAATATAAGCGTTTTATCTCCAGCTTTATGCCCGTATTTGTCATTTATTTTCTTAAAATAATCTATATCCCAAATTACTAAGGAAAGAGCCCCTCCATATCGTTTCCACCGCGCTAACTCTACTCTTAGTCGATTATCATAAGCCAATCTGTTTGGTATATTGGTTAAAGGATCATGGGTTGCTTTCAGATTAGCAGTGATTAATTTATTTTTTAATTCACTAGATTCTTTTTCCATCATTGATATTTTTATAGTCATCTTTTCTAATTCAAATTCTACTTTTTCAACTTTATTTCGATCGATTTTTTCTTTAACCTGATGCTCTTGTATTTGTTGAGTAATAGATGCCAAACGTGTTTTAATTAACTGTTTTAGAGGTTCAAGTTGAGTTGCATTTTTTGAACTATTTTGTAATTCTTTTACTTGTAAAGAAACCGATTCATCAAGTCTGTTTCTTTCTTTTCTTGTTGAAACAGTTGAAGAATGTATTCCAGCAGTTTTAATTCCTAATTCAGTCAGTTGATCCGTTAATTGAGTAAGAAACTCTGTAATCTCTTTTTGTTCTGATTGAACATGTTTTTTTATTTGAAAGATAAAAGAGATGGTTTCATCAAGTACTGTAGAAAGAGAGGCATTACCATATATTTTTTCTTTAAGTGCTTGTGCTTGAGGTTCTAGCTCAGAAGGTACATCGGTGGTATCTAATAAGAGTTGTAAATTAGATAGTATTGACTTATTTTCAAAAGAGTTGATTTCTAAATCATTTTCAGTAACAGAAGGTGTTAACAATTCTATTTGCTTTTCTGGATTTATAATCTCATTAATAGCACTAAATAAACTATCTTTACTTGTATAATCATTAGTTGCAAAGTTACCTTTTATATCTAATAAAGCACTCTCATGATCAGGGAAATTGTAAACTAAAAAATCAAAAAGTTGGCTAGATATAGTTTGCTCATTTTCTTGTTCTCCTTCTTCCATTAAGATAAGAGCATTAGAAAAACTTTCTAACTCAGATTTTAATTGTTCAGTTTTTAAGCCTTTTTTAAGTTGGGTTCTTATTTTTTGTAAGTATGGGTCAAGATCCTTATTTACGCCTATAGTGGCAAAAGATAACCGAATAATTGTTTTACAAAGCAGCTCTTCTCTTTCTTTACAGGATTTTTCAATATCTTCATTTTCATCTAATAGATCAAAATACTTAATTTTCCATTTATCTGGATTTTTTTTATTATTTATGATTTCCATACAAATTAGGGTTGGTATTTAAAGACTCGAAATTTTTAGGGTTGTTTATTAATAAAGTATAGTTGCAGTATTAAGAGTTGGGGTATAAATTTAGAGTACACTTTAATTTTAAAGACTCTACTTATTGAAACACTATGCATAATCAATTTTTGCAACAAGCGATAGATCTCGCTAGCTCAAATGTTCTCATAAATCATGGAGGACCTTATGGTGCAATTATCGTAAAAAAAGGAGTCATTATTGCCGAAAGTGGTAATCGTGTGACTGCTGATATTGACCCAACTGCACATGCCGAGGTGATGGCTATTCGTCTAGCGTGTAAGGTGTTAAATAACTTTAAATTAACGGATTGTATGCTTTATACGAGTTGTGAGCCATGCCCTATGTGTTTAGGTGCAATTTATTGGGCTAGACTGGAAGCTGTTTATTTTGCTTGTAATCGCCAAGATGCGGCAAAAGCAGGATTTGATGATGACTTTATTTATAAAGAAATTCAGTTACGCCCTGAAAAACGGCATATTCCTATGTTGCATATAGATATGCCAAGTGCAAACAAGCCATTTAACGATTGGAATATAAAAAAAGATATAACACCTTATTAATATATAGATAAATTGGCTTTGATAGAAAACTAAAATGGGTTTATGTCTATTCTAGCTTTCCATTAAAATGATATGTTATGGCAAGGAGTCAAAAAAACCTTTCAATATTTTATTCTTTTTCTATTTTTTCAGCTTTAGGCTCAGATGCTTCAGATGCTTTTTTTATTTTAATTAGCCAACCATCTTTAGCAAAACATTCTCCCCCATGCGCTTTAACTTTAAGGTCAATACGAGCGTACTTACCATTTAAAGCAGCAGGTAAGCTAGCTGAAACTAAATAAAAACTATTTCTATCGGTAATAGTTAACTTAAGGGGTAGTTTTTTAGCTTTTGCGACAATAGTTGATGGATCTGCATTTCCAGAAACTGTAAATTCAATTTTAGATTCAGCTTCAACCTCAGGAACAGGCGTATTTTTTGTTTTTTCTGGTGGAACATAATCTCTAAATTTGGGAGCTTTACATTCTTTAGCTAGATTGCCAGCATTATAAGCAAACGCAGTACTCGAAAAAAGAACTGCGCTTAAAACAGTGATATTCCTTAAGATTTTTACTATTTTCATCATTAGCCTCTGTTGTTATTATTTTAGACAAAGCAATTGTGCCTCTTGTCAACACAAACTCTACTCATTTTTTAGTAACAATTCAAGAGTTCACGACTAAACATTGTTCAAATGATATTCTTCTTACCAAGAAGCAGGGAGTCTACGCTCAATTCTTAACGTATCATCTTGAATGACAATATAACCACCTTTAGTTAATTCTTTCATAATCTTATTGACCATCTCTCTTGA
This sequence comes from Methylococcales bacterium, assembly GCA_023145835.1. Classification (GTDB taxonomy): domain Bacteria; phylum Pseudomonadota; class Gammaproteobacteria; order Methylococcales; family Methylomonadaceae; genus QPIN01. Next base: position 21,125 of record JAGLDH010000077.1, on the reverse strand, counting down.
AGCCCCCACCATATTGGCTAGCTCTTGTTGTGTTGGTCGGTGATGAATAACAGAAACAGTATCCTCTTCTACTGACATTTCCAGTAGTGTTTGAATTGTTCTTTCATACACATTTGACAAAGCTAGCTGTTTAACCTTATCAGTTAACCTCCTAACCGTTCCTGCTAAATCTTGAATTAACCCAAAAGCAACATTAGGTTGTTTTATTAACCAATTTTTAAAGTCAGTTTGGGCAATAATCGCGCAACAGCTATTTTCAATCGTAGAAACAGAGGCTGATCTTGGTTCTTGACTAAGCAAAGCCAATTCACCAAAGTAAGATACTGGCGTTTGTACTAATAAAGTAACTTCTTTACCTTGCTCATCACAGGTAAAAACACGAACCTTCCCTGATAACAAAATAAACAGAGAATTGGTTTCATCACCTTCATTAAAAATAAATGCATGTTTAGGAAAAGTGTTTTTCTTGGCAAGGGATGCCAGCTCATATAATGCCTGATCTGACACATCATAAAGGAATGGAATAGCTTTAAGACCTAAAAAAACTTCTTTCTGCATGAGGATTTCCATTGATTTAGAGACGAGAACTAGGACGAACCAAACCCTAATTTCTTATTCGATTAATAAAAAATTATATCCTATAAACAGACGATAAAACAAATTGTTTAGAAAAGTGATGCATTTCGCTATTCATCAACAATACCCAAGCAATACGATAAATGTCAAAAAACTCAATATTTTCCTACTTAAGCAGTTTTTTCTATTACTAAGGGGCTCCTCTATTAATTCATGACAGGCATCTAAAAGCTTAAAATTCGATAACTTAGTTGAAAAACTTGTTAATAGCATGCTATTTACTGCGGTCTACGCCTTGTTCTTAAATATTTTAGGCGCTTAGGACTAAGGATGAAATATAACCCGAAACTGGCGTAGAATTTTCGTTCAGTTTCAAGGCGTAAAAATAGGCGCATAGCAAGCTATGAAACTATTTTTACAACACAGAAACAGGACAAAAAGACAAGTCAGTGTCGGATATTATAAAATTCTCAGTCCTTAGCTACTCAGACAGAATTAATTGAGGTATCCTAAAAGGTTAAATTAAATTACAGAGAGCGTGGCTGTTGCTTTGACAATAGTTTCTTACTACCGACTCAGGCCAACACCGATCGTGTTGGACACCATTTAAATCTGAAAGGCAAACCTGACCCTCTCCTGCATTTGCAGTTGAAATGGGTTGAATTAATTGAAATACGCTCTTCTTTGGTATAGACTCTCCTTTTTTTTTGTATCTAACAATTGTATGATGCGAAACCTGTTCGGGTATAATTCGCTCACCTTCTTTTGTAATTAAAACTACATTTCCATCTTCTTCAATTATTTTAACGCCGCATTCTTTTTTTGATGATATTTGAGTCGATTTTTTATTTTGAATTTGACGACATGGCTTAACTTTCTCATTAGTAATAAGATCATAAACATTTGATTTATTCAAATCAGAAATATTAGGTGAAAAAACCATAGCAGACCCTTTATTAAGGAACTTTTCATTTAGCGTTTTGGGTGTATTTAAAAGCCAAACAGCCAAACACAATAGTAGAGCTATCGTACAAATATATATTTTTTCTTTAATTTCCACAGGTATCTTCCAAGTTATAATAATTTAAATAATATGTTTAAAAAGATAACCTTAATGTAACAAATAATTGTCGTTCAGGCGTATATCTTGACAAGCCAATTCCATTGGCATCAAACATATTATGGTAACGGAACTTTCTATTAAAAAGGTTGGTAGCTTCAAGACTAATTTGACCAATCCGCTTGGGCAGCCGATAAGCAATAGAAGCATCAAATGTCCAAAAATTGGTTTTTTTTCTATCTTTGCTTTTATCTCTTCCAGAACGAATGGTTACATCTTGATTGATGTAAGTCGCACTCAATTGAGAGGATAAACCATTAGAGTGATGATAATTTAACGACAAAGGAACGCTATGAGTAATAACTTGCTTAGCAAGAGTAAAGCTACGTCTATCACGTATGCGTTTTACTTCATCAAAATGATATTCAGCACTCAGTGATATGTTTTTAAATGGCGCCCAATAAATATAAGCTAAATGAGCATTTTCTTTTTGATCAAAGGAAGGGGAGTTTAGGACTGGCTGATCAACATCACGCCTGATTAATTCGAAACCGGAAGAAAGAGATTTAGATAGTTTATAATCTAAACCGATTCCATATTGCCAGGCACTGGCACCACGATTATTATCATAAAACTGATTAAATCCAGATACTTGTGTGGGCTCAATAGACTGGTTGGTAATAAGCTGCCGTTTAAGTGTTCTAAATGCAGAGGCTCTAAATATTACGTCTGAGGATGGTTCCCACACTAAACCTAATTTTGGGTTTATTTGATTAATTTTTACATTATTATCCTTAAAAAAATCGTAGCTAAAACCCAGTGTCGCCGTTAAATTAAAATCAAATTTATAAGGAAAATAGCTATAAACGACTAAATGGCTTAAATTAATATTCTGTTCGTCTATTATATTTGACAGTTTGTCATCATTGATGACATCTAAATTTGTAGAAAAATAACTAACTCCAAAAATAGGCTTTAATTTTTCTTTATTTAGTAAATATTGTGCTTCAATTGAATATGCATTTTCATTTGAATACCTATCCCAAATACTATCCGTTCTATCTCTATCTCTTTCGCCATAAACTGCAGAAAAAAGAATATTCTGATTGGGTGACAAAGCATAGTTAAGGCCTAACCGAATAGTTTCTAAATCAATTTTTTCACGATATTTTTTTAAATGAAACGTTTCATTATTAAACCTAAGTGCAATATCTCCTGCTTTAGTATTTTCTTTATAAAATTCAACTTGTGCATTCAGTTCTGGAGAAATGGCCGTCTGAAAAAACGCTGTATAAATATTTTTTAAAAGATCATCGTTCTCCCTAAACCCATCAGTTTGAAAATGATATTGCCCTAAGCTAGCAGAAAATTGATCGTATATTCCAGAAATAATAACTTCATCTCCAATAGTGTTATTGCTCCCATATAAACCACTCGCTAAAAAATTTATATTATTATAAGAAAAAAGCGGATTGTACTCATTTAAAGAAAAGCTACTTGAACCAGCATTCTTGATGACTGAAAAAGTAGTTTCTTTCATTTGTGGCTGAATAGGTGCTGTATTTATGGGTTGTAATAACTGAGATTGAAGTAATTCACTTACTCGGGTAATATTATTTCTTGATGAACGTGATGCACTGTTTGCAAAAAAACGATGCGCTGAATAATTGGTTGGATCGGAGTTTAAGGATTTTCGTGCTTCAAGTAACCCTAATCGTTGAAACCCTAGATTATTATATATTCGAGCAAGATTAGCAGTCTTTGCCGCCAAGTCCTCATCTAATAACAAACTTGACCGATAGACTGCTCGATTATCATTCAATTTAATAGCTTTTTCCATATCATATAATGCTTCTACTGGCCTATTAGCAGTTTGTTTGAATATAGAATCATAAAACCAAGCAGTCGGGTCTTTGGGATCCATTTCTTTAGCAATGGCTAGTTCAGTCGCCGTATATTCTTCATTTTTTAGCTCATAATAAGCCTTACCCAAATAACTGCGTATAACAGCATTTTCTGGATCTAAACTAACAGCGGTTTCTAAATCATGTATGCCTTCTTCAATGTCACCTTTTCGGATTTTTGCTAACCCTAAACCTAGCCGAGCTAGTGGGTCTGCTGAGTTCAAGTTTATACCTTTGATAAATGTAGATTTAGCCCTATTAATATCAACCTGAGCTAGATAAGCAAAACCAAGTATGCTATGGGTTCTATCAAGTTTTGGGTTTAACTGTTGAGCTTTTTTGGCTGATTCCAGTGCAGAAGCACGTTCGCCAATGGAAAGTTGCAATTCAGATAACCTAGCCCATGCTAATGCATTTTCTGGCGACAAATGAACAGCCTTCTGAGTTGCTTTGAGTGCTACGTCTATTTTAAACAAGGATTGATAAGCATAGGATAAGGCAATCTGGGCAGTCGCCGATTGAGCATCAAGTGCTACAGCTTTCTGAGCTAGGGTAAGGGCACTCTCTTGTTGATTTTTAGTGACGGCAATAATCGCTTGCAAAGCAATTACATCACTGTTACTAGGTTCTAAAGATTGTACTTTACCAATAAAATCTAAGGATTCATCAACACTGCCAACACTTAGCAGAAGTGATGCGAGATAGGATAAATAATTTGCATTTTTCTGTAAACCTTGGTTTTTCTCTAGTAAAGCTAGCGACTTGTGGATATTGCCTTTCGGATCATTTGTTAATCTAGCCAACTCATTGTTTTGTAAATCAATAATGGGTGGGTAATACAATGTCCATTGCACGGCGTCCTCAGGACGGATGGTTAAGGTTTTAATTTGAGGTGGTTCACTTTTATTGGCAATACCAATAGAACCTTTTTTGATATGTATTTCACCCCATTTGTTAGTAGCTGCAACTTGACCATCAAAAACAGATATTTCTGTCTGTTGAGAGTTGACTGTCACTAGAAATTCAGTTCCCTCATGGACTGCATTAATAAAAGGTGTTTCGATGTTAAGGTGTTGTGGTTGCCGGCTTCGGAAGAAAGCGGCGCCTTGAAGTAGATTTAAATACCAAGGAGAAGATTTACGCTCAGATGCCATAAAAACCATTGTAGATCCCTGGTTTAAGGTAATCCTTGATTGATTGTTCATTTGAATCGTTGCACGACTGTGCTTTGAGATGCGAATTTTATCACCAGAACAAAAGGTATTACTCTGATCAACAGCTTGCCAAATTGACTTCCCTGAAGATTGAATATCAACCTTTCCTTGAACAGAAATAATTTTAGCTAACCATTCATCACATAGAGGCGAAGCAAAAACGCCATAAGACATTTGCAGAAATAGTAGAATAAAAAAATATTTATATTTATTATTCATTATGTTGCCAATTATTTCGTATTTTCTAAAGCCGATGCCAACTTTAGTGATGATATTTTTTAATAACCTGTTACTAACAATTTTCCAAAATTACAAATTAATACTCTTAACTATGGATGCAACTGTTTTTACTCTCTTTTTTATATCAGAATCAACTTAATTTGACACTAAAACCATTGATAAAATAGAACCGTAATTACAGAATTTTTTTTCTTACAAGAAACACCAGCTCAACTAATGTAACATTTGGAATATCTGAGAGGAAGGGAATGGTTTTCATTTAATTAGAACCGAGGGGTGATCATTCCCTCAAACTCAAATTAATCAATGGAAATATATTTCATAATGACAACAACAGACCAAGCTGTTTAGCTTTTTTGTGAACTACGTAAAGGCTGGAAAGTAAAAATGTACACTTCCCTATACCAACAATTAATTTTAAAAAAACTACAACGTATCAGACATACACATTTACCTTGCATGATATCCATCATCACCCTCAACAAAACCTGCTTAATGGGGTAAATAGTATTTAATCCATCTTCCAGCTTGCTGGCTTATGATATAGTGCGATCCCTTTACCTCCCAAAAATTAGCCGATATGACTGATACTAATTCTGCATTCTCCCCTAAAGAGATTGGAAGATTTAATTCATCAGACTTGCATCTAGCGCCATCAATCCCACAAACATTTACGTTATTTTCACAATCAATTTCTATTGTATATACAGGCTTATTATGAATAGTTGGTACTTCTTTCTCGTTTTTATTCGCATCAGTTTCGAGTGTATCTAATGATTGCATTTTACAATTTGACATTTCTTTCTCCTATTTTTCATTATTTTGACTTTTCTGTTATATAAATAATATTTTTTCTCCTAAGGATTAAAGGTTAATAGTAATTGCTCCAAATATCATTCTTTCTGGAGCAACTCTTGGTTTTGTTTTATCTATATCCTGAAATTTTACAGGTGTATTAAAAAGATTAAGCACTTTTAAAGAGAGTTTTCCAAAGCGATTAGGAAGCCTAAGCCCTACCCCTGCATTAACAACCCAAAACTCACTATTATTTTCTAACTTATTTTCTAAATGTTCAGGTGTTTCAGTATTAATCGCTGAATCAAGCGCTATATTTAATTGCTTGTAATACGATGCAACTATATTGCCAGAAATGCCTGATGGATGAAAAAAACCAATAGAAATGGGAACAATATGTGTTTGTAAATCTAATGCGCCAGTTGAAAACGCTTTACTTTCATCCAAGCGCTCATATTGATATTGAACTCCAAACGCCCACAAAGGGTGTGGAGTCCAATCTAGATATGATTTAAAATATGTTTCATGCCAATCAGTTGACTCTGTAAAAGATTCACCTTCTTTTTCAGCTAAAAAAAGAACATCTAAATCTCTTAAAAAAAACTCTACTCCTGAAGATAGTTCTTTTGTCAATTTAAAATCAAAAGCCACGCCATAATTCCAGGCACTAGTTGAATCACCATCATCATAAAGTTGATTAAAACCAGAAACTTGCGTAGGTTCTATCGTTTGGTTAGCTACTAAACTTCGTTTAATTGTTCTAAATGTAGCTGCTCTAAAACTCACTGAATCATTTATACCCCAGCTCAATCCTACTTTTGGGTTATATCGAAGTTTGTTACCAAATTCATCTTCTATTGAATTAACACTCAGCCCTATTGTAAAATCCAAATTTGGAAAAACATTTAAATATGAGTAGATATATCCATTATAGTGATTTGTTTTTTTATCACTCGTTGAATTACATTGAGGAAAACACCGAAAGCTATCATTGTTTTTTAACTCTGTATCAGCTCTATCATCTCTAAACACTCCGACTCCAGTTAGCATTTTAAACTGTTCAAATTTTAAAATATGCTGGCCTTCTACAAGAAGGCCATCGCTTTCGTTTTTTGAATTAATAAAAGGGTTACCTATTGACTCATCCTCTTGCTCACTGATTAAAGAGGAAACGATTACTTCTGATTGGTTTGAAAACACATGGTGTAGGCCAAATCTATATAAATGACTTTGCAAGGAAGTTTTTTCCGTTTTTAAAAAGTTATCCCTATCAAATTTTAAAGAAATATCCCCATTTTCTTTATCTAAATACCTGTATTCAAACTGAAGGTTTGTTCGATTGCTTAAAGCAAGCTGAAAAAAAGTATTATAAATATCACTTTCTTGTTCGTTATTTTCCCGATACCCATCCGATTCATAATGAAATTGTCCTAAGCTAAATGAAAAGTTATCATAAAGCCCAGAGAGAACGATATCTTCTCCAATCGTATTGTTGCTACCAAAAACACCATTTGCTTGAAAATTTATTTTATTCCTTGTAAATAATGGATTGAATTCATTAAACGAAGAAGAAGAGGAACCTGTACCCTCTAAAATACCAAGCTGCGTTTCTGCTAACTGAGGTTGAATTGGTACTACATTAATAGGCTGTAGTAATTGTGATTGCAATAACTCACTGACTCTTGCAATTTGATGTCGAGGTAACGAAGCATAATTATCTGCTAATAGACGATGGCCTGAAAAATCACTAGGATGAGTATTAACTGATTTCCATCCCTCCACCAAACCTAACCGTTGGAATCCTAAATCATTGTATATTCTTCCCAAGCTTGCACTCCTTGCAGCTAAATCTTCATCCAACAACAGTTTAGATCTATAGACCGCCCTGTTATTATTTAACTCTATTGCCTTTTGCATGTCATGCAAGGCCTCTATAGGTCTATTGGCTGTTTGCTTGAGAATGCCATCATAAAACCAGGGTGTAGGGTCTTTGGGATCCATTTCTTTTGCAATAGATAATTCCGTTTCTGCATAATTCTGATTTTTCAGTTCATAATAGGCTTTTCCTAAATAGCTACGCATGATTGCATTATCAGGATCAAGGCTAACCGCCGTTTCTAAATCATGTGTTCCTTCTTCAACATTACCTTTTCTTATTTTAGCCAGCCCTAAACCTAATCGAGCTAAAGGAGCGGCTGAGTTTAATTTGATGGCTTTAGTAAATGCAATATTTGCCTCATCAATCTCTATCTGTGCTAGATAGGCAAAACCAAGAATCGTCTGAGTAAGTGCTAGTTTAGGGTTTAATCGTTGAGCTTTTTGTGCTGATTCTAAAGCATCACTTCGTTCACCAATAGAAAGTTGTAATTCAGACAACCTAGCCCATGCCAATGCATTTTCTGGCGATAAAAGAACAGCTTTCTGAGCTGTCTTAAGTGCTAGCTCAATGTTAAACAGTGCTTGGTGGGCATAAGATAAAGCAATTTGGGCAGTAGCTGATTGTGAATTAATCGAGACAGCTTTCTGTGCAAGACCAAGAGCATTATTTTGTCGATTTTTAGTAACATCAATGATTGCTCTTAAGGCTATTGCATCACTGTTATTAGCGTCTAAAGTTTGTACTTTATCAATATAGGATAGAGCGTCATCAACGCTTCCAACACTTAGCAAAAGTGATGCGATATAAGATAAGTAATTTACGTTATGCTGTAAATCTTGATTTTTTTCCAGTAAGGCTAGAGAGTTGTCAATATTGTTTTGTGAATTAATCGTTAATTTAACTAAAGCATTATTTTGTATATCAATAATAGGTGGGTAGTACAATGTCCATTGCACCGCATCTTCTGGACTAATGACCAAAGCTTTAATTTGAGGAGGTGCGTTTTTAGTAGCAATACCAGTAAAACCTTTTTTAATATGTATCTCACCCTGTTGGTTAGTGGCTGCAACTTGACCGTCAAAAACGGATATTTCTGTCTGTTTAGAATTAACATTAACCAAAAACTCAGTCCCTTCATGAACCGCATTTATAAAAGGTGTTTCAATGCTAAGGTGTTGTGGCTGTCGACTACGGAAAAAAGCGGCTCCATTGAGTATATTTACAAACCAAGGAGAAGATTTGTGTTTTTTTGATTCAAAAACCATTGTTGAACTTTGGTCTAAAGTAATCCTTGTTTGATTGTTCATTTGAATCGTTGCACGACTATGCTTTGAGATTCGAATTTTATCGCCAGCACAAAAGGTATTTTTCTGATCAACAGCTTGCCAAACAGTTTTGCCCATAGTCTGGGTATCAACCTTTCCTTGAATAGAAATAATTTTTGCTATCCATTTAGAACAAGGGGGGGAGGCGTAACTATCATAAGACATTAGCAAAAACACAAGAAACAAATAACATTTATGTTTTTTATGTTTTTTATGTTTTAAATTCATAGTGATGGCTCTATTAAAAAGGCGAGAAAAACAACTAACCTACTAATATACAAGAGGTTATTTTTTTGTTACAGCTATTCTAAATCTATTTAATGGTTAAACACAAGGGAGTTGGTAATATTACCCATTGAGATGACTGTGGGTTGACTTTGGTCTGTGTGCTCATGTATTAAATGTAAGTTTTCTTTCAAATATTGAATGTAAAAAAGAGTGGGTCCATCATTAGGAAATACACGTTCAAGCTCAAGCCATATTTGTAATGCTTCTGACCACTTTTGTTGCTGAAAGAGCTTAAGACCTTTTATAAACGCTGTTATTACTGAGCGCTGACTTGAATCAAGTAATTCATTGTTAGAAATGAGCTCATAAATATGAACGGGGTGAGATTTCCCTTTCAGAATAAAAAACCCAACTTCACGTGTTGTAAAATCAGAAAGGCTCTTTATAACATCAGCAGAAACTAAAATTTGGGTATTTAAGTATTTATTTAGCCCCTCAATCCTAGTCGCAGTGTTAACCGTATCTCCAACAGCACGATACTCATAATGGTCAGCTGCACCGACATTTCCTAACCGTATCTCTCCAAAATGTAAACCTATGCGCGTGGGTAATGGATGAAATTGAGCATGATTAAACTGAGTAATCGCCTGTAATATTTCTAGCGCAGATAAACAGGCGGCTAATCTAGTTTTAGCAGTGGGATCTGTTGACGTCCATATAGCAAACATTGCATCACCAATAATGTCAGAAATGATTCCTTCATTTTTTGTGACTAATGGAAACATAACACTATAATATTCATTTATTAATGTGTTCAGTTTTTCAGGCTTCATATTTTCAGAAAGTGCAGTGTACTGTTCTGCATCTGTTGACATACAGACACCAAACATAAGTTCTCCATAGTGCCCCATGGTAGAAGCATCATGATTTTTTTTAAAAGAACTGACTACGCTATTAGGTATATATAAACTAAAAGCTTTCTCCATTGATTTACGTTCTCGCTTTCCCTCTAAAAAAAATACAATTGTTTGAAACGTTAAAACAATGGGTGTTAATACCAGAAAGGGAATAAACAAAGGAAGCCAAATAGAATTTGAATAAAACCATTGAAAGGCAAAAAGCAGATATAGCAGGTTAGAAATAATAACTAAATAGATAGCCAGCTTATAAGTAAAAAAGTGACAAATTCCAAATAGAATAATACTCCACATTAAGATGACCAAAAACTGGTTTTGTAAAGATAATGGTTTTAGCCAGGTATTATTAATAAGGTTTGCAACTGCGGTAGCAGCTATTTCTATGGGACTTACAATGTCTCTGTCAGTCTTTGAAAAAACAGTATAAAACCCTTGGTTTTTTTCGGGTTCTATATTTTCGGAGACCCCTATTAATACAACTTTATTTTTGAATAACTCAGGGTTTAAAATATCACTAACAAGTGCTTGATAAAAAGGAATGGTTGGAATAGTCCCTGCAGAACCATAGTGATTGAAATACAGGCTATCAGGGCTTTTTAATAAAGCTATCCATGCATTCAATAGTCGTTTTTTTTCTACAGAAAAACGTGCTTCTTTTATTAATAAATTAAGTCGTTCAAGTGATTGAGAATCACTTGATATTATTGTTTGAATGGTTTGAATAAATTCAATAATATTAGATTCAATTAATAACTTATCAAATGATGATGGAAGTAGCTGTGAAACCGAGGGGTTCAGTGAAGAGAGTAGCTGTAAAATCTCTGGATAAACTTGTTTAAAGACATAGCTTTGAAATATAGCGACAGGGAAAGTGGTAATATCTCCAGCACTATTTTTGTACGTCCAAAACTGCTTTACAGTAGAGGCTGTTTTAGGTAGGGGGAAAGGAGCAGTAATAAGCGCAGCTGATTCTAAAAGCGGCAATGGATCGATTATCTGTTCATATTTAAATTGATTACTTCCATTATTTGTTCGAACTATATTTTGTTTTATATAGTTACTTAAGACAATATTTTTTCCTTTATCCATTGCCTCCGCTAATAATTGATCATTTTCTTCTCCTCTACTTTCCCCAAATGTCATATTTAAGGCGATAATAGAAGGGTTTTGTCGATTAAGCTTTTCTATTAGCTGGGCATAGTATGATCGCGGCCACTTTTCCGGGTCTTCAGGCAAACTTAAAATTTCAGCAGATACTTTGTCAATACTAACAATAATAATCTGCTCTGAAGGTGGGATTCCTCCTCTTAATTGAAACAACCAAGGTAATCCTAATTCTTCCTCAAGTTGTGTTCCAAGCGGTGTTAAGCTAAATAATGCTGCACTTATTCCGAGCAATAAAGCACATAAAAAAACTTTAAAGGTTTTTATGCAATCATTCATTAGCTTCTTCAGAAGTAAAGGGTCGTTAGATAATTTGACAATTATACTCGGATATTCATATTAAATAAACGAGGTTAAATAATTGATTTTTTCAATGATGACTAGGGAGGATGTACGAAGAAGGAACCTCGTTACTCATAACTTCTGATTAACTAAAACGTTGCTTACCTTAGGAGACTCTGATTAAGTCGATTAGGATTTAGCGCAGAAAATACCGGCAGTTTTAGCAAGCTAAAAATAATTGGACTTGATCAGAGGTTTCATTAGTAACTAACTCTTATTACAGTAATTTACTAAAGGGGTTGTTTCAGCTTCCTATCATGGCTCTTAGTCCATTGTTACTTGGTATGAATCATCAAAAAATTATATGCTGGCAAGAGTATTGTTAATTTTGTTAGTATTCTCAGCATAGCTAGCACTCGGAGTCTCCCTTCTGTCTTCAGGGTATACAATCATTGCTGTACTGGCCAAAAAAATGCCAATAATAAGTGTTATCGTATGTGTTTTCATTTTTGTGTCCTTTCATGATAATTTAGAGTGCTTTCGGAAGTTATTATCAATGAGTTACAAATGTATAGCTGTGACAAAGTGCCTCTTTTTTTGTGGAAAATTACCTAAATTTTTTGTTTGAATTCTACTAAATTTGTTATAAGTAAGCTGTGTATTGAAACGTAAAGAAATATTGAACATCACATAGAATTGAGATTTAATATTGATTTATATTATCAAAAAAACAGCCAAAAACATATCTGATAGATTGAATGCATATAATAACATAAAAAACAATTATTTATGTGATATTCTCTTAGTCTGACATCATTCTAAAAACATGACCTTAAGCTGAACTCTTTTGTTCCATTTGATTTAGATAATTAGAGAAAATTTATTAAAACCCCTTTCTGTATAAGGCAGGTGGGTGTGATGAAGACTCCATACCATTATAGAATGGGTTATAAGTAGTTTGATGTTTACCGAAGGCATTATGTTTCTGATTTTTTTCGTAGTAAATCATTTTTTTTTCACGAAACCTACCAATTTCTAACTTAGAGACGCCAGATCTGTTCCTTAGTTCTTTTATTACCACTATATGTGAATTGGCTAGCTCTAAAAGGTTGTAATCAATAGATAATAAAAAGAGTAACTTTCCCCTTCTACTATATACTTTTTCTTGATCTTCAAGTCCAATTAAGGTATTGACTTGCTGCGGATAAGTTTTAATCACTCCTTGATCAGGATTCAAAAAACCTTCTACATGGTTTTTTCGAGTGTACCCTCCTAGCCAAAAAAATATAACAATTGCTATGGAAATTAAGACAACAACAGCCATTAACCAAATATAAAAAGCAGTTTTTTCTTCTAGCTCATCCTTTACACAGCTCTGTTGGTATACTAGGGTTGCGTTTCTACAACATGGTTGAATCATTTACCCCTCCTATTGTTAACCTTTTGAAAACTTAGATAAAAAAAATTGCAAATATCATAAATAACAAATTGTTCATCAGTAAGCGGTTGACTTATATGATAATTATTTATAAAAGCATGAATCATTGATAGTTTTCTATCATTTTCTTTAGAGAATCTCTGAACAAATTGGTTCATAAAAAATAATATTCAATTAATTCAATAAGTTATATTCTATTAAATTGTTGCTTTTAGACTTAATCAGAGGCTCCTTAGTAAACAATGCTAACTAAAGAATACTTTCAATTTATTCGTGAACTAATATATACCTAAGGAGAAATAATAGATGTGAAAAATTTCACATCTAAAAAGTGAATTATTCACTTTTTACTAGCACGACATATTATAAATATGTCGCAAGGAGGGGAGTTGTTTTGATAAAAATCAACTGGATTTCAGTAAATACATCCAATCAACTGTTAAATGTTCGTTACTCAATAGACATATCTTGATAAAAAATAAGCATATCAATTTATTAATAATTTATACCTCATTTCATTTTCAAGTTGCTTAGAATGTTCTTCGGCTCTTAAAAAGTAGTCTTTTTTTAGATAATTATTAAATGACATTCTACTTCCTTGAAAAAAAATTCGGTACTTTTCATACCCAAGTTCTTTGTTTAACCAAGTGACTGTTTTAACCATGGGTAAGGACTCAAGGTAATTTGTAATCTTTTCTTTATTGATTGAATTATTATCGCCTATTTTTAGCACAATAGAGTTGATTTCAATCGCATCAGGAGTCACGGCATAATATTTAGATAATCTATTATAAACACCTTGAAAACCATCTAAAGCAATCTCATTTATCAATCCACACTGACTACTCCACTGCTTAATTTTTGAATTAAAATAGAGTGTCCATTCGGCTTCCCAGCACTCTCCTTTATTCACCATCTTTCCTGCTAAGGTTGAAACGACATCATAACGAGCAGAACGCTCTAGTAAGTGATCCGAATAAGCACTTAACACATCACTAATTGATAGTTTTCTATTTTCATTTAAGTCTTGTATCGGAAATAAAATGGGTAATTTCTTTTTATTAGACGCCTTGGTTAAAGCTAGATCAAGTTCGGGCATTAAAGTAGAATCAAAAAACTGCTGTTTATTATCACTTTCTACAACCAACCAAAGTAGCGTTCTGGGTCTTATTTCATTCCAAAGACCTATTTTTGCAGTGCGAAAAGTATCAACAAGTAATTTTTCATCAAACAATACTCTCATTATCCTACTGTTACTAAAGCCAGTACCACCCAAAGAATATTGGTACTCGCTGACATAATATTGTGTATTAGCTAACACATTTTTAACAATCTTATTTTGCAATATATCTTTTCCAACTAAAATGCGAGTTAATAAAATACTTAATCCATTCTTGGTTGCTATAGCTCTATCTTGCTTACGCTCACTATTTACTATTACTTCTGTTTCGTATAATCGCTTTACCTCTTCTGCATACGAAATCTGGCTAATCAAAATAAAAAAAACAATTAAAACTCTTTTATGTACTTTCATATCCTTCACACAAATAACAAGATGTCTTGTACAATATCGGTTGATTGTCCATTAACTTTAATAAGAGAAAATACCATTGAGCGAACAAAATCAAGAAAGCCTAAATTATAAGAGTGCCGGTGTTGATATTGAAGCGGGCAATGACCTTGTTGAACGGATTAAACCAATTGCTGCAAAAACGAGAAGACCAGGTGTAATGTCTGGACTAGGAGGTTTTGGCTCATTATTTGAACTTCCATTAGACCGCTATAAAAACCCTATTTTAGTTTCTGGAACAGACGGAGTAGGAACTAAATTAAAATTGGCTTTAGAATTAGGTATTCATGACACGGTAGGAATAGATCTTGTTGCAATGTGCGTTAATGACATTGTCGTACTCGGAGCTGAACCTTTATTTTTTCTTGATTATTATGCCACAGGAAAACTTGATGTTGATACGGCAGCTTCTGTTGTAAAAGGTATTGGACAAGGTTGCGAATTAGCAGGAGCCGCTCTAGTGGGTGGAGAAACAGCTGAAATGCCAGGTATGTATACTGATGGCGACTATGATTTAGCTGGTTTTTGTGTTGGTATTGTTGAAAAAAATAATATCCTTGATGGAAGCAAAGTAAAAGCGGGTGATAAATTAATAGGTATTGCTTCTTCTGGACCTCATTCAAATGGTTTTTCTCTCATTCGAAAAATCATTAAAAAGAGTCAAGTTTCATTAAATGATTCATTAAATGGAAAACCATTAGGAAAAGCACTACTCGAACCAACTAAGATATATGTTAAATCGTTACTAGAATTATTAAAGACGGTGCCTGTTCATGCTTTGGCTCATATCACTGGGGGGGGATTAACTGAAAACTTACCTAGAGTATTACCAGAAGGTTTAAATGCCTTGATTAACTTAAATAATTGGCGCTTTCCTGAAATTTTCCAATGGTTACAAAAGCATGGCAATGTATCTCAAGCTGACATGCTAACCACATTTAATTGTGGAATTGGCATGATTATCTGCGTTGATGCAAATAATGAAGCTGAAACTATGGATATTTTGGCCCAACAAGGAGAAACTGTTTTTTCAATCGGTGAAATAATAACTTCTTCAGGAAAACCAGAAGTAATCTTTATTGACGATTAGACATTGTTAATTTGATTTAGACAATTTTCCTATTCTTTAATTGTCAAAGAAATAAGGCGATTGAAAAGAATATCAAATTAACAATGCTATTTTTATTCTTGTTTTTGAGTAAAAAACAATCGTGATAATAGCAACCCTATTTCAAATAAAAGCCAGATGGGTAATGCTAATAAAGTTTGAGAGATGGCGTCAGGTGGAGTTAGAAACATACCTATAATAAATGCCCCCACTATGACGTAAGGTCGTTTTTCAGCTAGGCTCTTTGGTGAAGTTATTCCTGTCCAGACTAAAATAATAGTAATAATAGGAACTTCAAATGATAAACCAAAAGCAAAAAACAGGGTAAGAACAAAATCTAAGTATTTACTTATATCTGTCATTACCGTAACACCTTCAGGAGCTGCGGCAGTTAAAAAACCAAAAACCAAAGGAAATACAACAAAATAGGCGAAAGCAATACCTAGATAAAATAAAAAAGTACTTCCCATTAACAAAGGTAAAACTAATCTTTTTTCATGGCGGTATAAACCCGGTGCGACAAAACCCCAAAAATGAAAAAGAATAACAGGGACTGAGAAAAAAATAGACCCAACCAAAACTAATTTAAAAGGTGTAAAAAAGGGAGAGGCTACATCTGTAGCAATCATACTACTATTTTCTGGCATATGCTGAAGCAATGGACCAGACAAAAAAGCATAGATTTCATTTGCAAATGGCGCTGCACACAAAAAAACTACAAAAATAAAGGCAACAACCCGTAATAGCCTGTTGCGTAATTCTATTAAATGACTAATAAAAAATTGTTCATTTTCACTCATCAGTTTGTTTTGTTTTATCTTCTAAAGATTGTTTTACCGATTGAGTACTTTGTTTAAATGAATCAGAAGTCTCTTCTATTGTCTTTTTAAAGTCATCTATTGTTGGATGCTGGTTTAGCATTTGACGCATTTCTTCTTCTTGTAACTCTTCTTTTATTTCAGACTTTACAGAAGCAACCATATTTTTTGCCTTGCCTACCCAGAAGCCAGCGATTCGAGCAACTTTAGGCAGTTTTTCTGGACCAATCACAATCAAACTAACTAATCCAACCAGACATAACTCCCAAAAACCGATATCAAACATGCTATTTCTCAGCTTTTTCTTGTTCTACCGTTACGTCACCTTCAATTGTGCTACTTTCTTCTTCTGATATTTTTTTATCATTTTCACCGTCTTTAATAGCCGATTTAAAGCCTTTTATTGCTCCACCTAGGTCACCACCTAAATTGCGTAAGCGCTTAGTACCGAATAATACGATGACAATGGCTAAGATAATTAGTAATTGAGTAACGCTGATTCCCATGTTTTACTCCAAATTCAGTTGAATTATTTATTGTTTCGTTGTGCTTTTTCTTCTAAACCAGATAAACCAAAACGGCGCTGTAATTCTTTTAGTACATCATCAGGCCCAAGATTTTGATCAGCTAGCATAACCATAGAGTGAAACCACAAGTCGGCTGTTTCGTAAATAATCTGATCTTTATTACCATCTTTCGCTGCAATGACTGTTTCTGTTGCTTCTTCTCCAATTTTTTTTAAGATATGATCCAGCCCTTTTGCATATAAACTTGATACATAGGATTTATCAGCAGGTTCATGCTTTCGTTGTTCTAGAACTTCAGCTAATTGTTGTAAGATATCACTCATTTATTAGGCAGCCTATTTGTAGATTATTTTTGGATCTTTTAATACAGGATCTTTTGTTTGCCACTGCTTATTCACTAAACTTCTGTAAAAACAGCTTTCTCTTCCTGTATGACAGGCAATCCCACCTTCTTGTTCAACTTTAAGCAAGATAACATCTTCATCACAATCAAGCTGTATATCAACTATTATTTGCCGATGTCCAGATTCTTCACCCTTTTTCCATATACGTTGACGAGAACGTGACCAATAAACAGCAAAACCTGTTTCTACTGTTAATTGTAAGGATTCACGATTCATCCAGGCAAACATAACAACGCGGCCAGATTCAGCTTGTTGAGAAATAACAGGCACTAACCCATCATCTGTCCAACGAATTTCTTCTAGCCAAGCATTGCTCACTATAATCTCACCTCAATGCCTAGGGATTGCATGTGTTGCTTAGCTTGCTCAACACTGTATTCAGCAAAATGGAAAATACTAGCCGCTAATACAGCATCAGCTTTACCTTGTGTAACTCCTTCAGCTAAGTGATCTAGATTACCTACACCACCTGAGGCAATAACAGGAACTGAAACAGCATCGCTAATTGCCCGAGTTAGAGTTAAATCAAAACCTTCGCGCGTCCCATCTCTATCCATACTGGTTAAAAGAATTTCTCCGGCACCAAAATCAACCATTTTTTTTGCCCATTCAACGGCATCAATTCCAGTTTCTTTGCGACCACCATGGGTAAAGATTTCCCATCGGTCTTTTTCATCTTTAGCACTCACTTTTTTTGCATCAATAGCGACAACAATACATTGCGAACCAAATTTTTCAGCAGCCTCCTTAACAAACTCAGGTCTAAAAATAGCCGCACTATTAATACCAACTTTATCAGCACCTGCATTTAACATGCGACGAATATCCTCTAACTCTCTAATCCCACCACCGACAGTAAGAGGGATAAAAACTTCACTGGCTACTTGCTCTACTACGTGAACGATAGTATCTCTATTATCGTGAGTTGCAGTAATGTCCAAAAATGTAATTTCATCTGCACCTTCTCTGTCATATCGTCGAGCAACTTCTACTGGGTCACCTGCATCTTTAATGTCGACAAATTTAACGCCTTTAACGACTCGGCCATTGTCTACATCTAGACAGGGAATAATGCGTTTAGCTAAGCCCATAATTTTTGTATGTTTCTGCAATTTTTTCTGCTTCAGCAAAATTCAGAGTGCCTTCATAAATAGCTCGCCCCGTTATTGCCCCCATAATACCTTCTTCTGCGACTTTGCCTAATGCATGAATATCATCCATATTAGTAATGCCTCCTGAGGCAATCACTGGAATCTTTATGGCACGGGCTAATTTAGTCGTGGCTTCTACATTGACACCTTCCATCATGCCATCTCTTGAAATATCTGTATAAATAATAGCTTCTACACCATCAGATTCAAATTGTTGAGCTAGATCTATCACATCATGTCTAGATAGTTTAGACCAGCCATTAATAGCCACTTTACCATCTTTAGCATCCAAGCCAATAATGACATGTCCAGGAAACTCAACGGCAACATGGCTCACAAAGTGAGGTTCAGTCACCGCTTTTGTACCAATAATCACATACTGAACACCTGCATTTAGATAACCTTGTATGGTATCTTCATCGCGAATACCTCCACCTATCTGTATAGGAACATCTGGAAAAGCATCGGCAATAGCATGGATAACATCCGCATTTTTTGGTTTTCCCGCAAATGCCCCATCAAGATCAACTAAATGAATTCGTTTAGCGCCTTGTTCAACCCATTTCCCTGCTATCGCAACAGGGTCATCTGAAAACACAGTATCATCTTCCATACGGCCTTGACGTAGGCGAACACATTTCCCTTCTTTTAGGTCTATTGCAGGTATAAGCAACATGTTTAAGTCTCAATAATTTAAATTAATCAATTTGTAATAATGGTAAAGATAGCTTCCTAGCAATTCCCATCCCAAGATAGAAAGTTTTTTAACAATTGTAATCCAACTGCTTGGCTTTTTTCTGGATGAAATTGTACTGCAAAAATATTATCTTTTGCTAGTGCACTGGTAAAAGCTTGAGGATAATCTGTAGTAGCAATAATATCAGATGCATTATCTGGCTTTGCATAATAGCTGTGCACAAAATAAAACCGGCTATTTTGAGGAATACCTTTCCATAATGGATGTGTTTTTTGTAACACTTTATTCCATCCCATATGTGGGATTTTTAATCGACTGCCATCACTATCTGTGATATCAGTCGAAAAATATTCAACATGCCCAGGAAAAATATCTAGACAGGGTGTGTGATTGTTCTCTTCACTATCCGTTAATAAAGCCTGCATTCCAAGACAAATACCTAAAAAGGGTTTTGTCTTAGCAACTTCTTTGATAATAGGTGATAGCCCTGAACGATCCAAAGCTTTCATACAATCTCTAATAGCACCTACCCCTGGAAATAAAATTCGGTCGCATTGTTGTATCTTTTTTACATCAGATACTATTTGTACATCAACTTCTGGTGATGCATGTTGTAGGGCTTTTTCAATAGAATGAAGATTTCCCATTCCGTAGTCAATAACAGCAACTGATGACATAGATAAAATAAAAGATTAGGTGGACGTAATATTATAAAGAGCCTTTTGTAGAAGGCATAATTCCTGCCATTCTAGGATCTGCGGTTATTGCCATTCTTATTGCTCGCCCTAAAGCTTTAAAAACAGTTTCAGCAACATGATGAGCATTAGTCCCTTTTAAATTATCAACATGTAAAGATACGCCTGCATGGTTGACAAAGCCTTGAAAAAACTCGCGAAATAAATCAACATCAAAAGAACCAATGGTAGACCGAGGATAATCAACACCATAAAATAAGCCCGGTCTTCCCGAAAAATCTATTACAACCCTTGATAATGCTTCGTCTAAAGGTACATAAGAATGACCATAACGTACAATGCCTTTTTTATCACCTAAGGCTTTTGAAAATGCTTGACCCAGAGTAATTCCTATATCTTCAACAGTATGGTGAGCATCAATTTCCAAATCTCCTTTAGCATCAATGTTTAAATCAATTAAACCATGTCTAGCAACTTGGTCTAGCATGTGATCTAGAAAAGGAACACCTGTTATAAAGGTGGCTTTTCCCGTCCCATCCAGATTAATATCTATTTTAATTTGAGTTTCAAGAGTATTTCTCTCTACTTGTGCTGTACGTTGGCTCATTACTTAATCTTGTTATATTGGAACAAATATATTTTACTACAATTAATAGTTTTAGCGTATATCGAGGAAATTTGGCAGTATAGGTTAAAGCCTACACTACCAAAATAACCTACTTTGCTCGTTTACGAGCAACCTCTGTTAATAAAACTTTGCGCAATCGAATTGATTCTGGTGTAACTTCTACTAGTTCATCATCACTAATAAATTCCAGTGCTTGTTCTAATGTCATTTTTTGGATTTTAGCACAGGTTAAACTTTCATCTGTTCCTGATGCACGTACATTGGTTAATGGTTTGGGCTTTGTCGGATTAACGACTAAATCATTAGTACGAGAATGAATTCCAACTAACATACCTTCATATATTTCATCACCATTTACAACCAATAATTCACCACGAGCTTGTAATGGGTGCAAAGAATAATCAACAGCCTTACCTTTTGCCATGGAAATAAGTACACCTCGAATTCGATTCCCGACATCACCAGCTTTCAAAGGACCATAGTGGTCAAAAACATGATAAAACAA
>JAGLDH010000076.1 GCA_023145835.1 Methylococcales bacterium | reverse complement strand
TAACTATTCTTCTTAGGTAAATTATCCCTAATAATTTGATATTTCCTATCTTTCAGGACAATTTTCCTTTCTATTTTGTTATCAAGTATTTTTTCTTTGATAACTTGATATTGACCTAAAATTCAGGAATCAATAATCACACTCCAAATAAATGTTAAATACAAGATAATATCCTCATAAAAATATTTAAATCAATAGCTTACTCTCCCCCTACTTTAAGGCATAGGTAATTTATTAACTTTTTAGAGTCAAGTCACAAAAAAAATTAAACTGTGACTATTTTGATCGTAGCTTATTGAAAGATAATATTTAGTTCTGTCGCTAGGTTAAGCGCATGGAAGGTACACTGACGAATGTCATTTCATTTAATATGACTTAAGGAACCTCTGATCAAGTCCAATTATTTTTAGCTTGCTAAAACGGCCGCTATTTCCCACGAAGATCGGCGCAATAGAATGACTCTTACTTTTCACTTCCTGAAAAATAGCGACCGTTTTTTCTATGCTAAATTCTAATCGACTTAATCAGAAACTTCTTAAGCACCGATAAACTATTATCCTTTTTATATGCTAAAACAAGGTGTATTTATCAACAGTATTACCTTTCTCTCCTAACCAAAGTTCTTAATTTAAAGAGAGTTAATTTATCCACTTTTTTCTCAGTTTATCTCTATTAATAAATAGCCATTGGATGGCAATAATAGGAATACCTGATTCAATTTTTCCTGACTCTACCATTTGATAAACCTCATCAAGCTTAACGGCTGAAACAAGAATATCTTCATGTTCATAGTCCAGGCCATGTACACCCCCTACATTTGTTGCATCTACTTTTCCACAGAATAAGCTGATTTTTTCTGATGCACCTCCGGGTGTGGTGTAAAACTTATTAATCAGCATTAATTCTTCAATTTCACAACCCGCCTCTTCCACTGATTCTCTATAAGCAACTTCTTCTGCTGATTCACCTTCTTCAACAGCACCCGCCACAATTTCAATCAACCATGCTTTATCTGAGTTTAACATTGCACCTACACGAAATTGCTCAATTAAAACGACTTCATCTCTGCTGGGGTCATAAAGTATGACTGCGACACAACTGCCACGCATAAACAACTCACGGGTGATTGTTTTACTCCATCCTCCCTGGAATAGCGTGTGTTGCAATTGATATTTTTTTAGCTTAAAAAAACCGTTATAAACGGTTTCCTGATTAATAATTTTGAACTCTTTTTCCATTACCCCTTATACTCCACGCGATAAACAACGCCCAACTTATCATCTGTTATCAATAAACTTCCGTCTGGCATTTGTAATACATCCGTTGGCCTTCCCAAAACATCCCCCTTACTCGTTAACCACCCACTAATAAAGGCTTGTTCAGAAACAGGTTTACCACCTTTAAATGTAACCATCGCAACTCTATATCCATGAGGTTCAGTTCGGTTCCAAGATCCATGCTGCGCAACAAACAACTGATTTTTATATCGTTTTGGAAATTGTTTTCCTGTGTAAAACCGCATGCCTAAAGGAGCCATATGGGCTTTAAAATTCCATTCTGGAGCCGCAAATTGTTCACATTTTTTATCACCCGCTAACTCTGGGTCTAAAATAGTTCCTCCATGGCAGAATGGATAACCATAATGTTGTCCTTTTTCTGACCAGCTGTTGAGTTCATCAGGTGGAATATCATCACCTAATTCATCCCTACCATTTTCTGTGAAAAACAACTTATTGGTACTAGGGTGCCAATCAAGTCCAACTGAATTACGAATTCCCCGTGCGATTATCTCAAAATCACTCCCATCTGGGTTAAATCTGACTAATGAAGAATAGATTTCTTTTTCTGGCATACAAATATTGCATGGGACTCCAACTGCGGTATATAACTTATTGTCTTGACCAAATCGTAAATATTTCCATCCATGATGTTTTTCAGATGGAAATTTATCGTAAACAACAACGGGTTTGGGAGGATTATTTAATTTTTGGTCAATATTTTTATATCGACTAATTTTATTAATCTCAGCTACAAATAAATCCCCTTTTTTATAAGCGACACCATTTGGCATGTAAAGACCCGTTGCTATTACATACTTTTTATCTGCAACACCATCACCATCACTGTCGTGAATGGCATATACATCCCCTTGTTTTCGGCTACCTACATACACCACACCATTCTTGCCAAGTGCCATCGTTCGAGCACTTGGAACGTTATCGGCATAAATGGAGATAGAAAAACCCTTAGGTAGCGTTAAACTATCTAACACTTTTTGATGATTAGTTGTCTCCGCAGAACAAGAATTTAAAAATAACAAACAAAGACCTAATTCTTTAATAGAATTCATTTTTTCTCCTATTTAACCAATTTTTATTTATCTTAACAGGCAATTCGATTGAATTTAACCTTTTATGCCCTCATAATCCAAATACAAACCTATAACTACAATAAAGGTATTTTATTATGATGAGAATTGTGCTTTTTCTAGCGACTAATATGGCCATAATGGTTGTCATTAGTATCGTTTTTAGTATTTTTGGCTTTAGTGGAACATTGGCTGCTAACGGAGTTGATCTTGACTTAAACGCTCTATTGGTTGTTTCAGCCGTTATAGGTATGTCAGGATCCGTTATTTCTTTAGTCATATCTAAATGGTCTGCAAAAAGATCAATGGGCGTACAAGTTATTGAAAACCCACAAAACCAAACAGAACAATGGTTAATATCAATCGTTGAAAAACAAGCAAAAGAAGCGGGTATTGGCATGCCTGAAGTAGGTATTTTCAACACACCTGAACCTAATGCATTTGCAACAGGAATGAGTAAAAATAATGCTTTAGTTGCAGTAAGTACAGGTTTATTACAAGCAATGAGCCAAGATGAAGTTGAAGCTGTCGTTGGACATGAAATAAGCCATGTTGCAAATGGGGATATGATTACCATGGCTCTTATGCAGGGTGTCGTCAATACGTTTGTTTACTTTTTTGCTTCTATCATTGGTCATTTTGTCGATAGAGTTCTTCTAAAAAATGAAGAAGGTCACGGAATGGGTTACTACATCACCCAGATGGTTGCACAAATTGCTTTATCATTTCTGGCAAGCATGCTGGTTATGTGGTTTTCACGTTACAGAGAATTTCATGCTGATTCGGGTGGTGCGAGCTTAGCAGGGAAAGAAAAAATGATTGGTGCTTTAAGGGCTTTACAACGCGCTCATAGCCCAGAAGATTTACCTGGGCAGTTAGCTGCTTTTGGTATCAATGGCGGTGGTGTAAAAAAATTATTTATGACACATCCTCCGTTAGAGGAACGTATTGCTGCTTTACAAAACCAACGTTAAAAAAGTTTCATTTATAAAAAAGGGCAATCAGACTTGTTTTGTGTAATAACAAAAACTATGCCTGATTGCCCTATCCTTATTTCTTTTCATCTCTGAAAATCAATTTTCTCTCCCTTTAATAGCATAAAGTATATTAACTTGATTCTGCTACAGGCTTAATCATTACTGTTTTTCCTGTCATAACATCTAACGTTTTCCATAAACGCTTAAAAACAGATTCCTGACAATACGGAATACTATATTTTTCACACAAAGCTTCCACTTTTGGTTGTGCTAAATGATAACGACTTAATGGCATATCTGGCCATATATGATGTTCAATCTGATAATTCAACCAGCCTTGAAGAAAATCAATTCGATCCGTACCTGTTTCAAAATTTGTTGAGCCAAATATTTGCCTTAGATAAAATTCACCTTTATTGGTTGCTTTATCTTCAAAAAGATACAAGTCATCACCTACATGGTTTGTACCAATAATCAAAAAAGTATGTAAATTTGTAATAACTTCGGCAAATAGAGAATTGATCAGTACATTAGTTGCTGCAACGGCGGCCCCTATTGTGGTAACAATACCCACAGGAATAAATAATAATGGAATCAAAGCAAACCTAATTCCAGCATAAGGTAGCAAACATCTTGTCCATAATTCTCGTCCTAATGGCTTCATAGGATTCCAAGTATCAGCACGGGAATAAGTTACCGGCTCTTTTCCTGCTTTTTTATCTCGAAAATGTTGTAATTCAACTAATGTTGAGGGCGCATAATAGAGGAACTTCCAAGTACATGCCATGACCCCTAAAAAAGTGTATCTTGCCCATTGAGGCATCTTAATATTTCTAAAATCTTCCGTGTTATATTCAACTTGATCAGGGTCACCCTTTTCTCCCAGATTATAGTGATGCATATCATTATGCTCTTTATCCCATGCTTCAGGTATCATCCATTCTAACCAATCAAAAAAACGCCTATTCCCTCTGGCAAAACCTTTACTGGTATAGTGTTTTGGAATACCTTCTATTCTGTCATAAGCGCGATGAGTAATATGATGAGCAATGGTTGTCCAACGTGTTACATTTCCCTGACTGATAAAATAAGCAGAAATTGGATTTGGAATAATCCAAGCAGTACTGTAGCCAATCAATGAGCAAATTCGGCCCCATCTTTCAATTTTTTTTAAATGTTTAAAATCATCTATATTTAAATCACTTAAAACTTCTTTTCTAATCTTATCTATATCCTTTGCAAACTGTTCACGATCAATAGCATGGTAAATTTGTTGAGTCACAATAAATGTTTCCTAAAAAAAGAAAACCCAATACTTTAAAGGGCTTCAGCGGTTAGATTACTTAAAATCATAGTATTAGGAGCAAAAGATTAATCTAACCACTTAACTTTAACTCTTGAGTAACAATGCTAAATACTATATTTAAACAGGGGGAATTTTAAAGAACTTCAAAATGGGATGCAAGCTTTACTCAAATGATAAGGAGTTTAATAATATAATTGATAATTATCATTTACAATTTTGGTTTAACTAAAAACCAAGTCAATATAAACCTTCAAAATTTGTTTTCTATTAAAACAAACCCTCTTAACTTAGACTATTCGTAACCCTTAAAGTCATCAAGTTAAGAAGCCTCAGATTAAGTCGATTAGGATTTAGCACAGAAAAAACGGTCGCTATTTTTTACGAAGTGAGAGGTAATAGTCATTCTATTGTGCCGATCTTCGTGGAAAATATCGGCAGCTTTAGCAAGCTAAAAACAACTGGACTTGATCAGAGGTTTTTTAAAGAGAATCATATAAAATTTGTAATTTGGACTAACAGCTCTAACGTTAACCCAGCAATATCACTTAAAGGCGATGAACTGTAATTATGAAAAAAAAAGATGTTAAAGAAGTACCTGATTACTCATAACCTTCCGCCAATTTGGAGTTCATTGCTCGCATGAACTTTAAAGCCTATCTTGCATCAACATTTTTCGGGTTGAAAAAATGAATTAAAAAAGGGAAAAAACAGTCTTTTCCATCCGTTTAAAATTCTATCTGTATTCTTGTTTTTTAAAAGCAATATTAATTCAATTGGTTACAAGGTATCACTCTTCATAGATTTGGCGGAAGCAAGTAAGTAATCAGGAAGAAGTATGATACTAAGGAACTAGTATTTTTTTAAAAATCAAAAGCTATCGCCACACCTAAAGCAGTACCGCCTGCATTTGCGGCCATATCTGACCCACTAAACTTATCATCAGTCGCTTCTTTAATAGCACCCACAGCCAATGTAGTAAAAAATGCAGCAACTCTAGATTGAGTAGGTGTCAACTCAAGTGTTTGACGATAAAAGTGATAAGAAGCAGTACTGATAACTAAAGACAATCCGGCATGCAATGCCAAATCTTTTCTAAATTCTGCGGAGGCTGGTTGAGAAAAGAATATAAAGGAACACAAAATAACTATAAACAAAGACTGTCGCATATTTTTAAAGAGAAATGTTATTTAAAAATTAATAAGTTACTTAAGTATAGTTTAAATTTTATTTTCCCCTAGAAAAATTAGTGAGCAGTGATGTATTAAGAGAATAAATATCAAGGATTTAGGAATAATTGGATCAGCCACCATTTGACAGGTAATATCTAATAAATCTGATTTTTTGTTAGATGTTTCATATATAGGTTTCTTCTTTAATAGTTAAACTAATGTAAATGCTGCTAATAAGCATTCTTTAAAAAAATTAGTGTGGTGAGCCAATTCAACTTTTAGTTTAAGAGGATACGTAAATTCTTTAAAAAGAACAAACATATAAAACAACCCTTGTATGGATAATAAACCCTGTTT